>NZ_JAPFHC010000007.1:0-208043 GCF_059803535.1 Pseudomonas sp. RP-B7 | reverse complement strand
CCCCCCCCCCCCCCCCCCCCCCCCCCCCCCCCCCCCCCCCCCCCCCCCCCCCCCCCCCCCCCACACAGACCCCTCCCACATTTAGTTTTATGGTGTGTCAGTTGTTACTGCGCGTCGAACGCCTGGCCGTTGATGCCAGCGCTGTCCGGCCCCATCAAGTACAGGTACACCGGCATGATCTCTTCTGGCGCAGGCCGTTCCATCGGATTTTCCCCTGGATAGGCCTGGGCGCGCATGCTGGTGCGTGTGCCACCTGGGTTGATGCTGTTAGAGCGTACCGCTGCCACATCCTCAAGCTCGTCCGCCAGGGTCTGCATCAAGCCCTCAGTGGCAAATTTCGACACACCATAAGCCCCCCAGTACGCCCGACCCTTACGCCCGACGCTGCTGGAGGTGAACACCACCGACGCATCCTGGGACAGCTTGAGCAGCGGCAGCAGGGTGCTGGTGAGCATGAACATCGCGTTGACGTTCACGTGCATCACGCGCATGAAATTCTCGCCGGACAACTGTTCGATCGGCGTACGTGGGCCGATGATCGAGGCGTTGTGCAGCAGGCCGTCGAGGTGACCGAATTCCTTTTCGATCATCGCAGCCAGCTCATCGTATTGATGGGGCAGGGCGGTCTCCAGGTTGAACGGGATCACCACCGGCTGGGGGTGGCCGGCCGCTTCGATTTCGTCATACACCTGGGCCAGGTTGGCTTCGGTCTTACCCAGCAACAGCACGGTGGCGCCATGGGCGGCGTAGGTTTTCGCCGCCGCCGCGCCAATCCCGCGACCGGCGCCGGTCACCAGGATCACCCGGCCTTTGAGCAGTTCTGGACGCGCAGAGTAATCAAACATAAATAGCCTCGACAAAATTCACAGTGATACAGCGCTCAATGTGCAAGCCAGCTCCCACATGGAATCGGTGTTTTTGAGATTCTTGAGCAATCAGCAACTGCACAGCGCGCTATCGAGCACTTTGCGCAATTCCAGCGGGTGATCCACCACGACATCGGCGCCCCAGTTACGCGGGTTGTCGTCCGGATGGATATAACCGAATGTGACCGCCGCCGTACGGGTGCCGGCGTCGCGACCGGACTCGATGTCGCGCAGGTCATCGCCGACGAACAGCACGCTGGCTGGGTCCAGGTCGAGCATTTTGCACGCCAGGATCAGGGGCTCGGGGTCGGGCTTGCTGTTCTTCACGTGGTCCGGGCAGATCAACAGCGCCGAGCGCTCGGCCAGGCCCAACTGCTGCATGATCGGTTCGGCAAAGCGCAGCGGCTTGTTGGTGACCACGCCCCAGACCAGCTTGGACTTTTCGATGTCTGCCAGCAGTTCGTCCATGCCGTCGAACAGTTTGCTGTGGATCGCACAGCCCTTGAGGTAACGCTCCAGGAATTCCAGGCGCAACTCTTCAAAACCTGGGGATTCGGGGTCCATCGAGAAGGTCACGGCCACCATCGCCCGCGCACCGCCGGAGATTTCATCGCGGATGTGCTGGTCGTTGATCGGCGCCAGCCCGCGGTCGGCGCGCATCGCCTGGCAGATGGCGATAAAGTCCGGCGCGGTGTCCAGCAGTGTACCGTCCATGTCGAAGAGAACTGCTCGCAACTTCACAGGCTTATTCCTCGCGCAGGGTCTGGATCATGTAGTTGACGTCAACGTCGCTGGCCAGCTTGTAGTGCTTGGTCAGCGGGTTGTAGGTCAGGCCGATGATGTCCTTGACGGTCAGCCCGGCCTGACGGCTCCACGCGCCCAGCTCGGACGGGCGGATGAATTTCTTGAAGTCATGGGTGCCGCGCGGCAGCAGCTTCATGATGTATTCGGCGCCGATGATCGCGAACAGGTAGGCCTTGGGGTTGCGGTTGATGGTGGAGAAGAACACCTGGCCGCCAGGCTTGACCATGCGGAAGCAGGCGCGGATCACCGAGGACGGGTCAGGCACGTGTTCGAGCATCTCAAGGCACGTGACCACATCGAACTGCTCGGGCATTTGCTCGGCGAGATCTTCGGCGGTGATCTGGCGGTATTCGACGTTCACGCCGGATTCCAGCTGGTGCAACTGAGCCACGGCCAGAGGCGCTTCGCCCATGTCGATGCCCATCACCGTGGCGCCGCGCTGGGCCATGGCTTCGCTGAGGATGCCACCGCCGCAACCAACGTCCAGCACCTTCTTGCCGGCCAGGTTGACACGTTCGTCAATCCAGTTGACCCGCAGCGGGTTGATGTCGTGCAGGGGTTTGAACTCGCTTTCGCGGTCCCACCAGCGGTGGGCCAGGGCTTCAAACTTGGCGATTTCGGCGTGGTCGACGTTGCTCATGGTGCATCCTCTAAATCTGATAAATCGGTTTGTCGGTCTTGAACGTACCGCTTCAAGGCCGGCGTTATTCGCTATGCCCGCCGATGCGTTGGCCCCAGGCGATGGCCGTGGCGGTCAACTGTTGTTCATCCATGCGGGTCAATTTCCGGTCGTCGAGCAACTGCTTGCCGGCGACCCAGAGATGTTTCACGCAATCGCGTCCGGTGGCATATATAAGTTGTGAGACCGGATCGTAGATCGGTTGTTGCGCCAGCCCCGACAGATCGAAGGCGACCATATCCGCCGCCTTGCCGACTTCCAGCGAGCCAATTTCGCTTTCCAGGCCCATGGCGCGCGCACCATTGAGTGTGGCCATGCGCAAGGCGCGATGGGCATCCAGGGCGGTGGCCGAACCGGCGACGGCCTTGGCCAGCATCGCGGCGGTGCGGGTTTCGCCCAGCAGGTCGAGGTCATTGTTGCTGGCGGCGCCATCGGTGCCGATCGCCACATTCACCCCAGCCTGCCACAGACGCTCCACCGGGCAGAAGCCGCTGGCCAGTTTCAGGTTGGATTCCGGGCAATGGATGACGCTGGTGTTGCTTTCTACCAGCAAAGCCAGGTCGGCCTCGCTGATTTGGGTCATATGAACGGCCTGGAAGCGCGGGCCCAACAGCCCGAGGCGGGCCAGGCGTGCCAGTGGGCGCTCGCCGGTCTGCTCGACAGCTTGCTGCACTTCGAAGGCGGTTTCGTGAACGTGCATATGGATTGAAGCATCCAGCTCTTCGGCCATGACCCGGATCTTTTCCAGGTTTTCATCGCTCACGGTGTACGGTGCGTGGGGGCCGAAGACGATGTTGACGCGGGGGTGATGCTTGAGGTCGCCGAACAGCTCGACGCCCTGGCGAATCGCCTCGTCGGCGCTGCTGGCGCCGGGAATCGGGAAGTCGAGGATCGGAATTGCAATCTGCGCGCGCATGCCGCTGTTGTGCACGCAGTCGCTGGCCACCTTGGGGTAGAAGTACATGTCGCTGAAGCAGGTAATGCCGCTCTTGAGCTGCTCGGCGATGGCCAGGTCGGTGCCGTCGCGCACGAACGCTTCGTCGACCCACTTGGCTTCGGCGGGCCAGATGTGTTTTTCCAGCCAGGTCATCAGCGGCAGGTCGTCGGCCAGGCCGCGAAACAGGCTCATTGCCGCGTGCCCGTGGGCGTTGATCAGGCCAGGGCTGAGCAGCATGCCCGGCAACTCACGGACCTCGGTGGCCGCCAGTTTCAGCGCCGTCGCCCGTGGGCCGATAAACGCGATGCGCCCGTCGCGGATGCCTAGGGCGTGGTCCTTGAGCACCACGCCGGCAGGTTCGACAGGCACCAGCCAGGTCGGCAGCAACACCAAGTCGAGCGGGGCGGCAGTGGAGGTCATCGCGGGCTTCTTCCCAGGCAGCTATAAAAGAAGGCCGAAGTATACCCGAGCGTCCTGGCTGGCGGATCGCTATAATGGGCGGCTTTTGTTCATGAGTGCGGAGTAAGGGATGCGCGATCGACTGTTGGCTGCGGAGAAAGTGAAGGCCATCGATTGGCGTGATGGCGCGCTGTACCTGCTCGATCAGCGTGCCTTGCCGTCCCGGGAAAGCTGGGTCGCGTGCTCCACGGTTGAAGCCGTGGCCGCCGCGATCCGTACGATGGTGGTGCGGGGCGCGCCAGCCATTGGTATCAGTGCCGCCTATGGCCTGGTGCTCGCCGCCCGTAAGCGGATTGCCGAGGGGGGTGACTGGCAGGCCGCCTGGGAAGAAGACTACGCACTTTTAGCCGACGCCCGCCCCACTGCGTCGAACCTGTTCTGGGCGTTGAAGCGCATGCGTGACCGTCTCGATCGCGTCAAAAAGCACGCCGATCCGCTGGCGATGCTGGAGGCCGAAGCGATTGCGATCCATGAAAGTGATCGCGAGGCCAACCTGACCATGGCCCAGCTCGGCGTCGAGTTGATTCGCAAGCACCAGGGCAATGCCCAGGCGATCCTCACCCATGGCAATGCTGGCGCACTGGCCACCGGCGGCGTCGGCACGGCGCTTGGGGTTATTCGTGCGGCCTTTTTGGAGGGCATGGTCGAGCAGGTTTATGCCAATGAAACCCGGCCCTGGCTGCAAGGTTCGCGGCTGACCGCCTGGGAGCTGGCGGGCGAGGGTATCCCGGTGACGGTGAACGCCGACTCGGCCGGTGCGCATATCCTCAAGACCAAAGGCGTGACCTGGGTCATCGTCGGCGCCGACTGCATTGCCGCCAACGGTGATGTGATCAGCAAGATCGGCACTTACCAGCTGGCTGTATGCGCGATGCACCATGGCGTGCGTTTCATGGTCGTGGCGCCGAGTTCTACCCTGGACCTGATGATGGCCACTGGCGATGATGTTGCCCTGGAAGAGCGCGATGCCGGTGAGTTGCTCGAAGTCGCCGGCCAGCGCTTCGCGGCGGATGTGGCAGCCTTCAATCCGGTGTTCGACGTGACCCCGGCCGACCTGATCGACGTGATCGTGACCGAAAAAGGCGTGGTCGAACGGCCGGACGCTGCCAAGCTGGCCAAGTTGATGTGTCGTAAGCGCCTGCATTAAGCCAATTTGCCCCCGGAAACGGGCTTGGATCCAGCTCTGAGCCCCTCTCGTCGCCCTCAAGCCTGTCATCCGTCAACTTACTATGCTCCATGCGCATCAGGGGGATAGGTGCGTGGCGGCGATTGTGATAACATCCGGCGGTTTCCAAGGCCGCCCCGAGGGGTGGCCTATAACGTGCAGATCCGTGTCATAACTCGTTGATTTGTCGTAAGTCGTTGTCAGGCACCGTGCCGGCAGCGGCGAGCTTCGTTCGTCCCATATGGATGTGACGAGGTTTCACCCGAAAAAGGAATCAGGCTTCTCATGGGCGAACTGGCCAAAGAAATCCTCCCGGTCAATATCGAAGACGAGCTGAAACAGTCCTACCTCGACTACGCGATGAGCGTAATTGTCGGTCGGGCACTGCCTGATGCGCGCGATGGCTTGAAGCCCGTGCACCGGCGTGTGCTGTTCGCGATGAGCGAGCTGGGTAACGACTGGAACAAGCCGTACAAGAAATCTGCCCGTGTTGTCGGTGACGTGATCGGTAAGTATCACCCTCACGGCGACACTGCGGTGTACGACACCATCGTTCGGATGGCCCAGCCGTTTTCCCTGCGTTACCTGCTGGTAGACGGTCAGGGCAACTTCGGTTCGGTCGACGGCGACAACGCCGCGGCCATGCGATACACCGAAGTGCGCATGACCAAGCTGGCGCACGAGCTGCTGGCCGACCTGCATAAAGAAACCGTGGACTGGGTGCCGAACTACGACGGCACCGAAATGATCCCGGCTGTCATGCCAACCAAGATTCCCAACCTGCTGGTCAACGGTTCCAGTGGTATCGCCGTGGGCATGGCGACCAACATCCCGCCGCACAACCTCGGTGAAGTCATCGACGGTTGCCTGGCCCTCATCGACAACCCCGAGCTGACTGTCGACGAGCTGATGCAATACATCCCCGGTCCGGACTTCCCGACTGCCGCGATCATCAATGGTCGCGCTGGCATCATCGAAGCCTACCGCACCGGCCGCGGCCGCATTTACATGCGCGCCCGCTCGATGATCGAAGACATCGACAAGGTCGGTGGTCGCCAGCAGATCGTCATCACCGAACTGCCGTACCAGCTGAACAAGGCGCGTCTGATCGAGAAGATCGCCGAGCTGGTCAAAGAGAAGAAGCTCGAAGGCATCACCGAGCTGCGCGACGAGTCCGACAAAGACGGTATGCGCGTGGTGATCGAGCTGCGTCGTGGCGAAGTGCCTGAGGTGATCCTCAACAACCTCTACGCCCAGACCCAGCTGCAAAGCGTGTTCGGCATCAACGTGGTTGCACTGATCGATGGCCGCCCGCGCATCCTGAACCTCAAGGATCTGCTGGAAGCCTTCGTCCGTCACCGTCGTGAAGTGGTGACCCGCCGTACCGTATTCGAACTGCGCAAGGCCCGCGAACGCGGCCACATCCTGGAAGGCCAGGCGGTTGCGCTGTCGAACATCGACCCGGTGATCGCTCTGATCAAGGCCTCGCCAACCCCGTCGGAAGCCAAGGAAGCGCTGATCAGCACGCCTTGGGAATCCAGCGCCGTGGTGGCGATGGTTGAGCGTGCCGGTGCCGACTCGTGCCGTCCGGAAACCCTGGACCCGCAATACGGCCTGCGCGAAGGCAAGTACTTCCTGTCGCCGGAACAGGCCCAGGCCATCCTGGAACTGCGCCTGCACCGCCTGACCGGCCTGGAGCACGAGAAGCTGCTGGCCGAGTACCAGGAGATCCTCAACCAGATCGGCGAGTTGATCCGCATCCTCAGCAGCGCTGTGCGCCTGATGGAAGTGATCCGCGAAGAACTGGAAGTGATCCGCGCCGAATACGGCGACGTGCGCCGCACCGAGATCCTCGATGCACGCCTCGACCTGACCCTGGGTGACATGATCCCGGAAGAAGAGCGCGTCGTGACCATTTCCCACGGTGGCTACGCCAAGACCCAGCCTTTGGCTGCGTACCAGGCCCAGCGTCGTGGTGGTAAAGGTAAATCGGCTACCGGCGTGAAGGATGAGGACTACATCGCTCACCTGCTGGTCGCCAACAGTCACACCACGCTGCTGCTGTTCTCCAGCAAGGGCAAGGTGTACTGGCTGAAAACCTACGAAATCCCGGAAGCCTCCCGTGCCGCCCGTGGCCGTCCGCTGGTCAACCTGCTGCCGCTGGACAGTGATGAATACATCACCACCATGCTGCCGGTGGAGGAATATACCGAAGGTCACTTCATCTTCATGGCGACCGCCAAAGGCACCGTGAAGAAGACCCCGCTGGAGTCCTTCAGCCGTCAACGCAGCGTGGGCCTGATCGCCCTGGAGCTGGATGAAGGCGACGTACTGATCTCTGCGGCCATCACCGATGGCGAGCGTGAGGTCATGCTGTTCTCCGACGGCGGCAAGGTAACGCGCTTCAAGGAATCCGACGTGCGTGCCATGGGCCGTACCGCCCGCGGTGTGCGCGGCATGCGCCTGCCGGAAGGGCAGAAGCTGATTTCGATGCTGATCCCTGAAGAAGGCAGCCAGATCCTCACCGCTTCGGCGCGTGGTTATGGCAAGCGGACCGCCATCAGCGAGTTCCCGGAGTACAAGCGTGGCGGCCAGGGCGTGATCGCCATGGTCAGCAACGACCGCAACGGCCGTCTGGTCGGTGCGGTCCAGGTGCTCGATGGCGAGGAAATCATGCTGATTTCCGACCAGGGCACCCTGGTGCGTACTCGTGTGGCCGAAGTGTCGAGCCTGGGCCGTAACACTCAGGGCGTGACGCTGATCAAGCTGGCCAGCGACGAAACCCTGGTGGGCCTGGAGCGTGTCCAGGAGCCATCGGAAGTCGAAGGCGAGGAGCTGGAAGGTGAAGAGTTTGACGGCGAGGTGATCGCAGCAGGCGATGACAACGTTGACGAGCCAACCCTCGACGCTGCCGCAGGCGAAGAAGAACCGCAGGAATAAGCGGACACACAGGGGGCGGATGAAGATTCGCCCCCTTGTTGTTTGTCCCTTGTGAAATAACACATCCTTTGGCTGGATGCGGTCAATGTGGGAGCTGGCTTGCCTGCGATGGCAGCGCCGCGGTATCACTGCGATACCGAGGTGCCCTTATCGCAGGCAAGCCGGCTCCCACGGGGATTCGCTCCAGAGAAAGGTTGTTGCCGAACATGATTGCAGCCCCACCAGATCAGAGTGAGATTGGATGTGAGCAAGAGAGCCTATAACTTCTGTGCCGGTCCCGCGGCGCTTCCTGAAGCAGTCCTGCAGCGTGCGCAGGGTGAACTCCTCGACTGGCATGGAAAAGGCCTCTCTGTGATGGAAATGAGCCATCGCAGCGATGAGTTCGTATCCATTGCCAACAAGGCCGAGCAGGACCTGCGCGACTTGCTGGACATCCCATCCAATTACAAAGTGCTGTTCCTGCAAGGTGGCGCCAGCCAGCAGTTCGCCCAGATCCCGCTGAACCTGCTGCCGGAAGACGGCACTGCCGACTATATCGACACCGGTATCTGGGGGCAGAAGGCCATTGAAGAGGCCTCCCGTTACGGTCACGTGAATGTGGCGGGCACTGCCAAGCCCTACGATTACTTCGCGATTCCAGGTCAGAACGAATGGAAGCTGTCGAAGGATGCGGCCTACGTGCACTACGTCGCGAACGAAACCATCGGAGGCCTGGAGTTCGACTGGGTACCGGAAGTGGGCGACGTTCCGCTGGTGTGTGACATGTCTTCTGACATTCTTTCGCGCCCGATCGATGTGTCCAAATACGGCATGATCTACGCCGGTGCGCAAAAGAACATCGGCCCGAGCGGCATCCTGGTCAATATCGTCCGCGAAGACCTGCTGGGTCGCGCCCGTTCGCTGTGCCCGACCATGCTCAACTACAAGGTCGCGGCCGATAACGGCTCGATGTACAACACTCCGCCGGCTTTCGCCTGGTATCTGTCCGGCCTGGTGTTCGAGTGGCTCAAAGAGCAGGGCGGTGTGGCTGCCATGGGCAAGCTGAACGAAGAGAAGCAGCGCACCCTGTACGACTTCATCGACGCCAGCGGCCTGTACAGCAACCCGATCAACCGCACTGACCGCTCGTGGATGAACGTGCCGTTCCGTCTGGCTGATGATCGCCTGGACAAGCCGTTCCTGGCCGGTGCCGACGCGCGTGGCCTGCTGAACCTCAAGGGTCACCGTTCGGTCGGCGGCATGCGCGCCTCCATCTACAACGCCGTCGACATCCATGCGATCAACGCGCTGGTTGCCTACATGGCAGAGTTCGAAAAGGAACACGGCTAATGTCTGAGCAAGAACTCAAGGCTCTGCGCGTGCGCATTGACAGCCTGGACGAGAAAGTCCTGGAGCTGATCAGTGAGCGTGCGCGCTGCGCCCAGGAAGTGGCACGGGTGAAGATGGCGTCCCTGGCTGAAGGCGAGGTGCCGGTGTTCTATCGTCCCGAGCGTGAGGCCCAGGTGCTCAAGCGCGTGATGGAACGCAATAAAGGCCCGCTGGGCAACGAAGAGATGGCGCGGTTGTTCCGCGAAATCATGTCTTCGTGCCTGGCTCTGGAGCAGCCGCTGAAAGTGGCTTACCTCGGCCCTGAAGGCACCTTCACCCAGGCGGCAGCCATGAAGCACTTTGGCCACGCCGTGATCAGCAAGCCGATGGCGGCGATCGATGAAGTGTTCCGCGAAGTGGCGGCGGGGGCGGTGAACTTTGGCGTGGTCCCGGTGGAAAACTCCACCGAGGGCGCGGTCAACCACACCCTGGACAGCTTCCTTGAGCACGACATGGTGATCTGCGGTGAAGTCGAACTGCGTATCCACCACCACTTGCTGGTGGGTGAGAACACCAAGACCGACAGCATCAGCCGTATCTATTCCCACGCCCAGTCCCTGGCCCAGTGCCGCAAGTGGCTGGATGCGCACTACCCGAATGTCGAGCGCGTGGCGGTGTCCAGCAACGCCGAAGCGGCCAAGCGGGTCAAGGGGGAGTGGAACTCGGCGGCGATTGCCGGTGATATGGCTGCGGGCCTGTACGGCCTGACGCGCCTGGCCGAGAAAATCGAGGATCGCCCGGATAACTCCACGCGTTTCCTGATGATTGGCAGCCAGGAAGTGCCGCCGACTGGCGACGACAAGACCTCGATCATCGTTTCCATGAGCAACAAGCCCGGCGCGCTGCATGAACTGCTGGTGCCGTTCCACGACAACGGGATTGACCTGACGCGCATCGAGACCCGTCCTTCGCGCAGTGGTAAATGGACCTACGTGTTCTTTATCGACTTCATCGGCCATCACCGCGACCCGCTGGTCAAGGGCGTGCTGGAGAAGATCAGCCAGGAAGCCGTGGCGCTCAAGGTGCTGGGCTCTTACCCGAAAGCGGTTTTGTGAGGCGTTAACATGAGTGGCAACTTTCTCGCCCTGGCGCAGCCGGGCGTGCAGCAACTGTCGCCTTACGTTCCGGGCAAGCCTGTGGACGAGTTGGCGCGTGAGTTGAACCTGGACCCGGCAAAGATCGTCAAGCTGGCCAGCAACGAGAACCCGCTGGGCCCGAGCCCCAAGGTGTTGGCGGCGATTCGTGAAGAGTTGGCCGAGCTGACCCGTTATCCCGATGGCAACGGTTTTGCCCTCAAGTCGCTGTTGGCAGAGAAGTGCCGGGTCGAGCTGAACCAGGTGACTCTGGGCAACGGTTCCAACGACATCCTTGAGCTGGTCGGCCGTGCTTACCTGGCGCCGGGCCTCAATGCGGTGTTCAGCGAGCATGCGTTCGCCGTCTACCCTATCGTTACCCAGGCGGTTGGTGCGGATGCGCGGGTGATTCCTGCGAAGGACTGGGGCCACGATCTGCCAGCGATGCTGGCGGCCATCGATGCACAGACCCGCGTGGTGTTTATCGCTAACCCGAACAACCCGACCGGGACCTGGTTCGATGCGCAGGCGTTGGACGATTTCCTGCAGGACGTACCGGAGCATGTGCTCGTCGTGCTGGACGAAGCCTACATCGAGTACGCCGAGGGCAGTGACCTGCCGGACGGCCTGGACTTCCTTGCGGCCTACCCGAACCTGCTGGTATCGCGCACGTTCTCCAAGGCCTATGGCCTGGCGTCGTTGCGGGTCGGTTACGGCCTGTCCACCGCAGTCGTCGCCGATGTGCTGAACCGTGTTCGCCAGCCGTTCAACGTCAACAGCTTCGCCCTGGCGGCAGCTTGTGCGGCGGTGAAGGATACCGAGTACCTGGAAGAAGGTCGTCGTATCAACCAAAGCGGCATGCTGCAATTGCAGGAAGGCTTCCGTGAGTTGGGCCTGGGCTGGATTCCGTCCAAGGGCAACTTCATCTGTGTCGACCTCGGCCAGGTGGCGGCCCCGGTGTTCCAGGGGCTGCTGCGCGAGGGTGTGATCGTGCGCCCGGTGGCCAATTACGGCATGCCGAACCACTTGCGTATCACCATTGGTTTGCCGGCTGAAAATGCCCGCTTCCTGGAGGCGCTGGCCAAGGTTCTGGCTCGTGGTTGATGTCACTGCATTGCAACCTGTCGTGCCTATGATCGGTCGCCTGGTGGTGGTCGGCCTGGGTTTGATCGGCGGCTCCTTTGCCAAGGGCCTGCGTGAAAGTGGGCTGTGTGGCGAAGTGGTCGGTGTGGACCTGGACCCGCAGTCGCGCAAGTTGGCGGTTGAGTTGGGGGTGGTGGATCGCTGTGAGGCGGACCTGGCGCTCGCGTGCCAGGGCGCTGATGTGATCCAGCTTGCCGTGCCGATCCTGGCGATGGAGAAGTTGCTGGCTCTGCTGGCGGGGATGGATCTGGGGCAGGCGATTCTGACGGATGTCGGCAGCGCCAAGGGCAATGTGGTGCGCGCGGCGCAACTGGCCTTTGGCGGCATGCCTGCGCGGTTCGTGCCTGGGCATCCGATTGCCGGTTCCGAGCAGAGTGGGGTGGAGGCGTCCAATGCGCAGCTGTTCCGCCGCCATAAAGTGATCCTGACGCCATTGGCGCAAACCGATCCGGCTGCGCTGGCCGTAGTGGATGGTCTGTGGCGCGCGTTGGGGGCGGATGTCGAGCATATGCAGGTCGAGCGTCATGACGAAGTGCTCGCTGCGACCAGCCACTTGCCGCATCTGTTGGCATTTGGCTTGGTGGATTCCCTGGCCAAGCGCAACGAAAACCTCGAGATTTTCCGTTACGCCGCCGGTGGCTTTCGCGACTTTACGCGGATTGCCGGCAGCGACCCGGTGATGTGGCACGACATCTTCCTCGCCAACCGCGAAGCGGTGTTGCGCACGCTGGATACCTTCCGCAGTGATCTCGACGCCCTGCGGGACGCGGTCGATGCAGGGGATGGTCATCAGTTGCTGGGCGTATTCACCCGTGCGCGGGTGGCACGTGAGCACTTCGGCAAGATTCTGGAGCGCCGGGCTTACGTCGAAACCGCTGTGAGCACCGATGAGCTGACCTTCGTCGCCAACCCGGGTGGGCGCTTGAGCGGGCGTATTCGCATGCCGGGTGACAAGTCGATCTCTCATCGCTCGATCATGCTGGGCTCGTTGGCAGATGGCGTGACCGAGGTTGAAGGTTTCCTCGAAGGTGAAGACGCCCTGGCGACCTTGCAGGCGTTTCGCGATATGGGCGTGGTGATCGAGGGGCCGCACCATGGGCGCGTGACAATTCACGGCGTGGGCTTGCATGGCTTGAAGCCTGCGCCGGGGCCGATCTATCTGGGGAACTCCGGTACGTCCATGCGCTTGCTGTCCGGCTTGTTGGTCGCGCAGCGTTTCGACAGCGTGTTGACGGGGGATGCGTCACTGTCCAGGCGCCCGATGAGCCGCGTGGCAGAGCCGCTGCGAAAAATGGGCGCGGTGATCGAGACTGGGCCTGAGGGGCGTCCGCCGTTGACCATTCGTGGCGGGCAGGTGTTGAAGGGCTTGAGTTACGCGCTGCCGATGGCCAGTGCCCAGGTCAAGTCCTGCCTGTTGCTGGCTGGGCTGTATGCCGAAGGCAAGACCGCAGTGACCGAGCCTGCGCCGACCCGCGACCATACTGAGCGCATGTTGCGAGGTTTTGGCTACCCGGTGGTGGTGGAGGGGGCTACGGCGTCGGTTGAATCCGGGCGTGCGCTGGTTGCTACCCGTATTGAAGTGCCAGGGGATATTTCCTCTTCGGCGTTTTTCCTGGTGGCCGCCACGATTGCCGAGGGTTCCGAGCTGGTGCTGGAACATGTCGGTATCAATCCGACGCGCACTGGGGTAATCGACATCCTGCGGCTGATGGGGGCGGACATCACCCTGGAAAATCCCCGTGAAGTGGGCGGCGAGCCTGTCGCTGATCTGCGTGTGCGCGCAGCGGTGCTGAAGGGTATCGACATTCCCCAGGCGCTGGTGCCGTTGGCGATCGATGAGTTTCCAGTACTGTTTGTCGCGGCGGCCTGCGCTGAGGGGCGAACGGTGTTGTGTGGGGCTGAAGAGCTGCGCGTGAAAGAGTCCGATCGTATCCAGGTGATGGCCGATGGTCTGCGGGTGCTGGGGGTCAAGTGTGAACCGACCTCAGATGGGATTATTATTGACGGTGGGTTGCTGGGTGGTGGTGAAGTCCATGCCCATGGCGATCACCGGATTGCAATGGCGTTCAGCGTGGCCTCCCTACGGGCGGCAGCGCCGATTCGTATTCGTGACTGTGCCAATGTTGCTACGTCTTTTCCGAACTTTCTTACACTGTGTGCCCAAGTCGGCATCCGTGTTGCCCAAGAGGCTCAATTGTGAATATCAAAGCACCGGTGATTACCATCGACGGGCCAAGCGGCTCGGGCAAAGGCACAATCGCCGGCATCCTGGCCAAGCGCCTGGGCTGGTGCCTGCTGGATTCCGGCGCGCTTTACCGCCTGCTGGCATTTGCTGCGCGCAACCATGGCGTCGATCTGACCAACGAAGAATCCTTGAAACTGCTGGCGGCGCATCTTGATGTGCAGTTCGTCGGGGCGACGGAAGGTCATCCGCAGCGCATCATTCTGGAAGGGGATGATGTGACCGATGATTTGCGCAACGAGCAAGTCGGCTCGTGGGCCTCCCAGATCGCCGCGCTGCCGGCCGTGCGTGATGCGTTGCTGCAGCGCCAGCGGGCATTTCAAGAGCCGCCGGGCCTGGTTGCCGATGGTCGTGACATGGGGACGGTGGTGTTTCCCGAGGCGCCCCTGAAGATTTTCCTGACCGCCAGCGCCGAGGAGCGGGCTCGCCGGCGCTACTTGCAGTTGAAGGGCAAAGTCGATGGTGTTAGTCTGTCGAGTCTGCTAGATGAGATCCGTGCACGCGATGAGCGTGACACCCAGCGTGCGGTAGCCCCGCTCAAGCCGGCGGCTGACGCCATACAGCTGGATTCCACGGAGTTGTCCATCGAGCAGGTGCTGGAACGCATCTTGAGTGAAATCGCCATTCGCGATATTGCCGGGTGATCAAGAAGGCCGCGGGGGACCAGTCATAGTCCTGCGGTGGCTTCTTTTAACTGAAATTGACCCACACCGTCTGGGGTGTGGAGATGGGCGTATTCTTCGCCCTTATCAACAGGAATTAAAATGAGCGAAAGCTTTGCGGAACTCTTTGAAGAAAGCCTAAAAACCCTGAACCTTCAGGCTGGCTCCATCATCACCGGTGTTATCGTTGATATCGATTACCAAGCTCGCTGGGTAACCGTTCACGCTGGTCTGAAGTCTGAAGCTCTGATCCCGCTGGAACAGTTCTACAACGATGCTGGTGACCTGACTATCAATGTCGGTGACGAAGTTCACGTTGCTCTGGACTCGGTTGAAGACGGTTTCGGTGAAACCAAGCTGTCCCGTGAAAAAGCCAAGCGCGCTGAATGCTGGATTGTTCTCGAAGCAGCCTTCGCAGCTGAAGAAGTGGTCAAGGGCGTTATCAACGGTAAGGTTAAAGGCGGCTTCACTGTCGACGTTAACGGCATCCGTGCGTTCCTGCCAGGTTCTTTGGTCGACGTTCGTCCAGTGCGCGACACCACGCACCTGGAAGGCAAGGAACTCGAATTCAAGGTCATCAAGCTCGATCAGAAGCGCAACAACGTTGTCGTTTCCCGTCGCAGCGTCCTGGAAGCAGAGAACTCCGCCGAGCGTGAAGCTCTGCTGGAATCCCTGCAGGAAGGCCAACAAGTCAAAGGTATCGTCAAGAACCTCACCGATTACGGCGCATTCGTCGATCTGGGTGGCGTCGATGGCCTGCTGCACATTACCGACATGGCTTGGAAGCGCATCAAGCATCCATCTGAAATCGTCAACGTTGGCGACGAGATCGATGTGAAGGTTCTGAAATACGATCGCGAACGCAACCGTGTTTCCCTGGGCCTGAAGCAACTGGGTGAAGATCCATGGGTTGCTATCAAAGCCCGTTACCCAGAAAGCACTCGCGTAACCGCGCGTGTTACCAACCTGACCGACTACGGCTGCTTCGCTGAGCTGGAAGAAGGCGTTGAAGGCCTGGTACACGTTTCCGAAATGGACTGGACCAACAAGAACATCCACCCTTCGAAAGTCGTACAAGTCGGCGACGAAGTGGAAGTTATGGTTCTGGACATCGACGAAGAGCGTCGTCGTATCTCCCTGGGCATCAAGCAGTGCAAATCTAACCCATGGGAAGATTTCTCTGGCCAGTTCAACAAGGGCGATAAAATCTCCGGCACCATCAAGTCGATCACCGATTTCGGTATCTTCATTGGTCTGGACGGCGGCATCGACGGCCTGGTTCACCTGTCCGACATCTCCTGGAACGAAGTTGGCGAAGAAGCTGTTCGTCGTTTCAAGAAGGGCGACGAGCTGGACACCGTTATCCTGTCGGTTGACCCAGAGCGCGAGCGTATCTCCCTGGGTATCAAGCAGCTGGAAAGCGACCCGTTCTCTGAATACGTTCAGGACAACGACAAAGGCGCAATCGTTAAAGGCATCGTGAAGGAAGTTGACGCTAAAGGCGCCATCATCACTCTGGCCGACGATATCGAAGCAACTCTGAAAGCCTCCGAAATCAGCCGTGACCGCGTTGAAGACGCGCGCAACGTTCTGAAAGAAGGCCAGGAAGTAGAAGCCAAGATCATCAGCGTTGATCGCAAGAGCCGTGTAATCCAGCTCTCCATCAAGTCGAAAGACGATGCTGAAGAGAAAGAAGCAATCCAGAGCCTGAAATCGGCTCCGGAAGGCGAAGCAGCAGCTGACACCACTATGGCTGCTCTGTTGCGTCAAGCAATGGCTAAGCAGAACTAAGTTCTGTAAGGCTTTAGAAAAAGGGCGACTTCGGTCGCCCTTTTTTGTGCCTGAAATTCGTTGGATCGCCAAATCAGAATAAATGTATTCTAGCTATGATGCTCATTTAGTAATGAGCGTACTTGAAAGTTGCGGAAACGTTAAGCTTTTGGAAGCTGGTCGAGGTTGAGTGTATAGAGGCGCGCAAAATAATTAGCTGATAGTTATTGTGATAAGTACTTTCAATAAGTAGTGGTGATATTGTCTGGTGGTATTGAATCGAATCGCGAGGCTGTCGTAGCACTCCCTCGGTAGTCGGTCAGTTTAGGAGTTGAGTATGGAAAAGATTGTAATTTTGGGGTCGTCCGGTCACGCCAAAGTCATTATCGATATTGTCGAAAAACAGGCGCGCTATGCAATTCTTGGCTTCGTAGACGATTTTAGGGCGCCCGGTGCTGAAACGCTTGGCTACCAGGTTCTTGGGTGTGAATCGGACCTCCCGACGCTCGTCGCACAGCACAGTATCAAGGGAATAGTTATTGCTATAGGAGATAATGCCGTAAGGGAGGATGTGGCAACTAGAGTTGCAGGATTGTGCCCTAGCTTAATGTTTGTCAATGCCATACATCCCAGCGCAATTATTGGGCGTGATGTTTCTATAGGCGTGGGTACGGTAATAATGGCGGGAGGGATTGTAAATCCGAGCTGCGAAATAGGTAATTTTTGTATTGTTAATACAAAAGCATCTTTGGATCACGATTCTACAATGCAGGATTTTTCCAGTCTGGCACCCGGTGTCAGCACGGGGGGCGGCTGCCGGGTGGGTAGGCTCGCAGCTGTGGGGATCGGCGCAAGCTTACGTCATGGTATTAGCATAGGCGAATGCGCAGTCGTTGGTGGCCAATCGATGGTGTTGGAGGATGTACCTCCTTACACCGTTGCATACGGTTCGCCGGCAAAAACTATCAGGTCCAGAGGGCGAGGCGAAAAGTACTTGTGAGGCGAGTTGTGCCTGAGTTCGACGTAACTGATTGCCTCCATATATTTCGTGGGGTAATCAGGCAGGGGTGAGCTTGGGTGCCTTGGAGTGAGGGTAGAAATTTTCCAGTAGCGGTGCTGCGCGATTTTTTGTCGGTATGCCAACTGAAGTCGGAGGACGGGCTTTTCAAAAGCATCAAGTCGTGCTAAAACCTTTGGAGCGCTGATCTAGCTGCTTGAAAAAGAAGGGAAAAATATGACGAAGTCGGAGTTGATCGAACGAATTGTCACCCATCAAGGGCTACTTTCATCCAAGGATGTAGAGCTGGCTATCAAGACTATGCTTGAACAAATGTCGCAATGCTTGGCTACTGGTGACCGTATTGAAATTCGAGGTTTTGGTAGCTTTTCACTTCATTATCGGGCACCTCGTGTGGGTCGTAACCCAAAAACCGGGCAATCTGTTAGCCTGGACGGGAAGTTTGTGCCTCACTTCAAGCCGGGCAAAGAGCTGCGGGATCGCGTGAATGAAGATGAAGACGAGGGTCTCTGAGTGAGTCTGCTGCCGAGGAGGTCGTCGGGTGCATTTGCACGCGTTTTCAAGGTTCTGATTGTATTGTCGCTCGTGCTGGCAGTGGCGACGTTTGTCTTGGAGAACCAGCAAAGCGTTACATTGTCATTTCTGGGGTGGCGTACGCCTGGCTTGGCGGTTTCTGCCTTCATGATCCTCTTTCTAATCGTGGGAATGATCGTCGGGCCAGTGATTGCTGTGGTTCTGAAGGCGAGTCGTCGCCGAGATTGAAGTTGTCGCTGGGGCTGAGCACAGAGCGACCCCATTCGCTGGGCGAGGTGGTTGATTCTGCTACAGGACTATTGAGCAATTCGCTTGAAGGAATTCTCCTACAGCCTTGTCAAGACTTGTATTGTTGTCGTTAGATGTCAAAATGCTAATTGTTCTCGAGAACAGGCTTTTTGTGGGCTTTAACAGCTAGGTGGGAGTTATAGCCGAGATGACACGCTAAAGAGCTACAAAATGCCTGCATAACGAGCCCGCAGTTTCATTCTTGAAGGCAGGTTTTTGTTGTGAGTAGTAGCTTTCGCACCCCGCAGATTTCCCCGGCTGAAGACATTCAATTTGCAGCATTTTTCCGATCCATATGGCGGCAAAAGAAGCTGATTTTGCTGGTTTCAGCGCTCTCGACCGCGATAGCGGTTCTATACGCTTTTGTAGCCACTCCCGAGTTTCAGGTTACGAGTGTTCTCCGACCTTCAGCAATTAATGAACTGGACGCTTTGAATCGTTCAGAAATCTATAAACTCCCACCTTCTGAGGCTTTGAATAAAGTTGGTGCGGCCCTTGAATCTTACGATATTCGTTTAGGTTTTTTTCGTGCTAACCCGAATTTATTCAAGAATTTTGTGCAGCCCGGTCGAACGTTAGAGCAAAGTTTCGAAGAGTTTAATCGTAACTCGATCAAGCTAATATTGCCAGATACTAAGAAAGCAGATTCGTTGAGTGCCTATATTAAACTTGAAATGACTTATCCGAAGGATATAGACGGTGTAGCGATATTGAATGGCCTCATTGATTATGCAATCTCAAATGAGCGTGAACAAATCGGTTCTGATCTTGAAGTTATCGTCAAAAATAGGATGGCAGAGCTAAACGGAAAGTTGGATGCAGCTCGCGCCAATTATGAGACAGAGAAACAAGCCAAAATTGCTTTGCTTGTAGAGTCTGACCTCGTAAAGCGTGCTCAATTGCAGGACGAGCTCAGTGCGCTTAGAGTCCAGTTAAAAACCAACCGTATGGAAAGAGTGGCGCAGTTGAACGAAGCTATTGTGATCGCAAAATCACTTGGCATCCGAAAGCCTGCAACGCCATCTTCTTTTGGTGATGCCATTCATGATAGTTCCACCAATATCATGCGTACAGAAATCAATAATCAACAAATACCTCTTTATTTTATGGGGGTTGAGGCTTTGGAGGCAGAGCGCACTGCGTTATTGCAGCGTAAGTCAGATGATTTCTCGGAAAAAAGAGTCTCGCTTATCGCTAAGGAGCTTCAACTGCTGCAGTCAAATCGGCAGATAGATGTTTTGAATCAGCGGAAAAATGAGGAGCTATTCTTGAGCGGAGTAGCCCCTATGCGCGCAGAAGCTGTTCGCTTGCAGAATTTAAATATCGATATGTCCAGAATCAAACTGGTCACTATCGATAAGCAAGCAATAGAACCCCTAAGCCCCATAAAACCCAAAAAAGCACTAATAATTGTCCTAGGGCTTATGTTGGGCTTAATATTTGGTGTTGTCTTTGCAGCACTGCGCGAATTTCTTTTTCTCAGAAAGCGACAATCAAGCTAAGTCATGTTGATGCTCTGAATACCTGAGGGGGATGCGATAGCAGCCTTGTCAGGTCTTTTGAAGTCGGTAGCGTAGAAGGTGTGGCTATTGGCTATATGCCATCATTCATCATTGTGGCTGACCTGGTCACCGTTCACCACTATTTCCGAAGCGGTGCCGTTGGTTGAATTGAGTTTGCAGCACTGGATCATTCGCTTAATATCACAGGTCTAGGTTGGCGGGTGAGTGGCCGGCCATTTTTTGGATATGTTTTGGTGATGCACCGGTTCGGGTCTGCATCCCTGTCAGAAAAATCCTCATATCGATAGCTGATGCAATAACCTCATAGGAAATTGATGTTAGTTAATGATTTATTGGAATGAACGGTTAAGGGTCGTGTCCAATAGCCATCATGCTGTCAGTACGAATCATTGGAATTGGGTTAAGCGCAGGCCTGAGGGGAGCGAACTTGCCGATGAAAACCTTCGGGGCAAGTGAAATATCTGGGTTGTGCCTGCGTTTGGAGCGAAATGCTTACTGGATGGATCGCCAGTAAATGGCTTTTGTTGGGGGGGGGGGGGGCTCTTGATTTGCCTCCTCGTTGACCTGCATAGGGTTCACTAAAATGTATGCAAGGGGTTGAGCTGGCAGTTGCTTTTACTCCTTCTCCTTGGGCGGCGGGCTTGTGCGTGATTCGAAATTTCAACGACCGAGGTCGCTTTAGAGATTCTTCTACATACGCTATGGTTAAGGAAATGCTCATATTGGATAGCACAACAGCTTATCGTGATTCCATTTTCATGACGTCAGATGGATGGCGCCGGGTGGTTTTGCTAATCAATGTGTTGAATTGGTCAGAGTGTTTTTCTGTCGGCAACGAGCTCGCATGCCCATACCGCGGAGGTAGGGGAGCCCTCGTTACTCAGCGCCGCATCGAGGGCTTAAATCCCGGGGCGGTAGCGTGTTGAAATTTGGGTTTGTGTACGGCACGGCATCAATGTTTTGGGATCTGTTGTGGTGTTTGAATGCTCTAAAGTGGTCCCAATCATGTGAGCATTCAATGTCAGAAAAATCCTTTAATCGATGATCAGAGAGATTTTCTAATTGAGTTGCTCATATTGAAGAGATTTTTCAACGAAAAAAACATAGAGCGATTATTTTAAACATTTATCACGGAATAAATACATGCTGTCACTTGAAGATATAAAGCTCGCTGTTGTTGGCTTGGGGTACGTCGGTTTGCCATTGGCTGTTGAGTTTGGAAAGCATCGTTCGGTTATTGGCTTTGATATAAATCAAGCTCGAATTGATGCTCTGAATGAAGGGCGTGATGGCACATTAGAAGTAAATGACGACGAGTTAAAAGCAGCAAAGCATTTAAGCTTCAGTGCTAAGTCAGATGTACTGAAAGGATGTAATGTTTTTATTGTCACCGTGCCAACTCCGATTGATCAGTATAATCAGCCAGATCTAACGCCATTGATTAAGGCATCAGAAACAATTGGACGAGTGCTTAAACAGGGGGATTTGGTTATTTATGAATCAACTGTTTATCCAGGCGCGACCGAAGAAGACTGCGTTCCGGTGCTAGAGAAATACTCAGGGTTGAAGTTTAACGTCGACTTCTTCGCCGGTTACAGTCCAGAGCGCATCAATCCTGGCGATAAGGAACATCGCGTAACGACTATTAAAAAAGTCACATCAGGTTCTACTCCGGAAGTGGCGGATATAGTAGATGCTTTATATCGACAAATTATTACCGCAGGAACTCATAAGGCAAGCAGCATAAAAGTTGCCGAAGCTGCCAAAGTGATTGAAAATACGCAGCGTGACCTTAATATTGCACTTATTAACGAGTTGGCTATTATTTTCAACAAGATGGGGATAGATACTGAAGCTGTCCTAGAGGCTGCTGGAACGAAGTGGAATTTTTTACCCTTCCGTCCAGGTCTGGTAGGCGGACATTGTATTGGCGTTGATCCTTACTATTTGACTCATAAAGCTCAGTCGATAGGCTATCACCCAGAAATTATTCTGGCTGGGCGCCGTCTGAATGACGGTATGGGTGCATATGTAGTTTCGCAATTAGTAAAGGCTATGCTTAAAAAGCGTATTCACGTTGATGGAGCAAAAGTGCTCATCATGGGCTTGACTTTCAAGGAGAATTGCCCCGATCTTCGCAATACTCGAATAGTGGATATTGTGCGTGAATTAGGTGAGTACAACATTGAAGTGGATGTGTATGACCCATGGGTAAATCCGTCAGAGGCTCAGCATGAATATTCCATTAGTCCAATAGCGGTTCCGGTGACTGATAGTTATGATGCAATAGTACTAGCAGTAGCGCACAACGAGTTTCGAGCAATGGGCGCAGAACGTATTCGCTCTTTAGGAAAGGCGAAACATATTCTATACGACTTGAAATATCTTTTAGATCGAGCCCAATCCGATATACGATTGTAATCAAGCAAGGAAGGCTTGACTTACTAGGGTCGGTATAAAATTTTAGGAGCGCAACCAATGACTCGTTATGAAAATGTACTGGAATCACTTATCCGTGCGCCGAAGACCTGGCTCATTACTGGTGTCGCGGGCTTTATAGGTTCAAATCTTCTTGAAACGTTGCTTAAGCTCAATCAGCACGTTATTGGGCTGGATAACTTCTCTACGGGTCATCATCGAAATCTAAAAGAAGTCCAACGGTCTGTAAGTGATGAGCAATGGATGCGTTTGAAGTTTATTGAAGGCGATATTAGAGATTTAAATTGTTGCCGTGAAGCATGTCACGCTGTCGATTATGTGCTTCATCAAGCGGCATTAGGTTCGGTTCCAAGATCTCTGAACGACCCCATCAGCACTAATCAGACCAATATTGACGGTTTCCTTAACATGCTGCTTGCTGCGCGTGATGCAGGTGTCAGTAGCTTCACCTATGCTGCAAGCAGTTCGACTTATGGTGATCATCCCGGGTTACCAAAAGTAGAGGACGTTATCGGAAATCCGCTATCCCCTTATGCTGTTACAAAATACGTGAACGAGTTGTACGCCGATGTGTTTGCACGCTGCTATAACTTTAATAGTATAGGTCTTCGTTACTTTAATGTGTTTGGCAAACGGCAAGATCCTGATGGTGCCTATGCGGCAGTTATTCCAAAGTGGGCCGCATCCATGATCAAGGATGAAACTATATTCATCAATGGAGATGGAGAGACAAGCAGGGATTTTTGTTTTATCGAGAATACTATTCAGGCAAATATACTCGCGGCAACTACCGAAGATCATGACGCGAGAAATCAGATTTATAACGTTGCTGTCGGTGGTCGTACAACGCTCAATAGTTTGTTTGTTGCGATGAAAAATGAATTGAATTTGAATGGAGTGGTTTATACAAAAGATCCGGTATATCGGGAGTTTCGTGATGGTGATGTCAGGCACTCGCAAGCAGACATCAGTAAAATAAAAACTAAGCTGGGGTATGCCCCTACTTACTCTATAGACGGAGGAGTGGAGAAGGCGATGCCTTGGTATGTTAAGTTTTTAAACTAATGACTTCATGATTCACTGATATATATGGCTGTGATGGGAGGGGCGTGATGAGTCTTGTAAAATGGATAGATTTTCAAACGTTAGGTGATGAACGAGGCAGTCTTGTTTCTATTGAGCAAGGTAAGATCGTTCCTTTCGAAATAAAGCGGGTTTATTATATTTATCGGACCGCTGAGGGCGTCAGTCGCGGTTTTCATGCTCACCGAAGCCTAAAACAAGTTGCAATATGCTTGGTGGGCAAATGCCGCATGGTTTTAGATAATGGCATCACACGTGAAGATGTCTGGCTCGATTGCGCGACAAAGGGAATACTCATCGAAGGTGGGGTGTGGCGCGAAATGCACGATTTTAGTGAGCAGTGCGTACTTTTGGTTCTGGCGAGTGCAGCCTACGACGAAGCAGACTATATTCGAGATTATGATGAGTTTTTGGAAGGTGCTTGTAAAAAATAACATATAATTTTTTATACGTATTTTATATTAAAGGCTTGTTCGGTGGTTGACAGTCGTGCAAGTTTCTTCAGGAAATTAATTGGATTATTCAAATGGTAGGCTTTCTCGATTTAAAAGGTATTAATTCTGCATATCGCGACGAGTTGATAAGTGCGTGCACTCGAGTGATCGACTCTGGATGGTATATTTCTGGAGCGGAAGTCAGTGCATTTGAGTCCGAGTTTTCTAATTATTGTGGTGTAGAGCATTGTGTCGGCGTTGCGAACGGCTTGGACGCGTTGACGCTGACTATAAGAGCATGGAAAGTGATGGGGCGCTTGAAGGATGGTGACGAAGTTATCGTGCCTGCGAACACTTACATTGCTAGTATTTTATCGATCACTGAGAATAATTTAGTTCCTGTTTTGGTTGAGCCCGATCCTGAAACATTTAATATATGCCCCAAAAATGTGGAGCAGGCTCTAACTAGTCGCACAAAGTTGATACTTCCGGTTCATTTGTATGGCCGTATTTGTGACATGGGCGCTGTAATGGCGATAGCAAAAAAACATAATCTTTTAGTACTGGAAGACTCCGCGCAATCTCATGGCGCGAGTGTCGATGGTAAAAAAGCTGGAAGTTGGGGAGATGCTTCAGCCTTCAGCTTTTATCCCGGAAAAAATCTTGGCGCGTTAGGTGATGCGGGCGCGGTAACTACCGATGATGAAGACCTAGCAGAGACGATCCGTGCCTTAGGGAATTATGGGTCAAAAGTAAAATACAACAACCTATTCAAAGGCGTTAATAGCCGCCTGGATGAATTGCAAGCAGCAATGCTGCGCGTGAAGCTTAGGTATTTGGATCGTGATACCAATAATCGTCGAAGCGTAGCGGCTGCTTATATGGCAGGGATAAAGAATGAATTACTGCAGTTGCCTTTTTCGGACGCGGTTGATGTTGAAAATTACTCGGGGCACGTTTGGCATTTGTTCGTTATTCGTTGCAAGGATCGGAAGGCCTTTCAAGAGCATTTGCGCTCCAACAATGTAGAGACATTGATACACTATCCTATCCCTCCTCATAAGCAACAAGCCTATGCAGAATGGTCCGACCTAAACTTTGAGGTTACTGAGGATATTCATGCTGAGGTTATTAGTTTGCCAATCTCGCCAAACATGGGTATGGACGATATTAAGTTAGTTATCCTTGCGTGTAATAGCTATATTGGCGCTACGATAGAATGACGTTTCTCAAAACTAGCTTGCTCAACGGAATAGCAGTTGCGGTTCGTATGCTCACATTGTTGGGTATCAATAAGATTCTTGCGATTTACGTCGGGCCGGTTGGGTATGCGGCCCTCGGACAATTCCAAAACGCGGTGCAAATGATTACCGCGTTTGCAAGTGGTGCGATTAATGCTGGTGTGACTAAGTACACTGCTGAGCATTTCGAGGATGAGGTTAAACAGCATACAGTGTGGAGGACTGCGGGAAGTATTTCTTTGCTGAGTTCGGTCATTACTGGTGTTGCTGTTGTCGTATTTAATAAAGAATTGGCGCTGTTTTTTTTAAATGATCGTGCTCTCGGTAGTGTCTTTGTTTGGTTCGCGATAACATTGGTACTATTCGTTTTGAATGCTTTGTTGCTTGCCGTTTTAAATGGTAAGAAGGAGATAGGTCGCTACGTCATATCGAATATAGCCGGAAGCTTGTTCGCGTTAGCAGTGACCAGTTGCATGGCAATTGCCTGGGGATTATATGGCGCTCTGGTAGCGTTGGCTGTTTATCAGTCGTTGAGTTTTTTTGTTACGTTGTGGCTTTCCTATCGCGCGCCTTGGTTTAAGTTTAAATACTTTCTAGGTCGAATTGACTCGGGGGTTGCGCGTGATTTGGCTAAGTATACGGCGATGTCATTGACCTCGGTAGCATGTGTTCCTCTTAGCCAAATTCTGGTTCGCAATCACATTGGGCAAAGTTTCGGTTGGGAGGCTGCAGGTTATTGGGAGGCGCTGACCAGATTAAGTGCGGCTTATTTGATGCTGATTACCACGACCCTGAGCGTATATTATTTGCCGCGGTTCTCAGAGCTTAAGAATTCCGATCAGATTCGTGCCGAGATAATCAAGGGCTATAAGATAATTTTACCTGTGGCTGCAGCAGGAGCGTTAATCATATACTTACTTCGCGAGCTAATTGTAAGTCTATTATTCACCCCTGAGTTCTTGCCCATGATCGATTTGTTTGCTTGGCAAATGTTGGGCGATGTATTGAAAATCGGCAGTTGGGTCCTGGCCTATTTAATGCTGGGTAAAGCAATGTTTAAGCTCTTTATGATTACGGAAGTTGTTTTTTCGTGCTCTTTTGTGCTGCTGTCTTGGGTTTTTACTCAACAGTTTGACCTGCAGGGCGTGACGATCGCTTATGCGCTTAACTATGCTGCTTATTGGGTTGTGATGGGAGTTTGTATGTCCCATAAACTTAAGTCATTAAATAAATTAGATTGAGTTTGTAATGATTACTCTTTTGATTCCTTCTTACAATCATGAAAATTATATAGTTGACTGTTTGGACGCGGCTAGATCTGTAGATATTCCAGGGCGGAAGATATTGGTTGTTGATGATGGGTCCACAGACGGAACTGTGGGTGTAGTTAAAGAGTATATGGAGCGTTTGAATGATCACTCAATTGAGCTTGTCTGTAAGAAAAATTCTGGACTTGTATCGTCGTTGAACCTAGGGCTTGATGCAGCGGTTACAGAGTTTTTCTACTTGGTTGCATCTGACGATTTACCTAATGCCGAGGGTATTAGTAAAAGCGTCAGAGAATTAATCAATAATCCAGATGCAAAATTTATCGTGGGTGGTGGATATGCATTTTATGATGATGCGCCGGAAAAAAAAATTCCCGTCTATGGGCGCGCTCAGGATGTATTTTTCAGGTTGCCACCTGAGTCTATCGCGCGCAGTTTATTTTTGAATTACCCTTCTCCATTGCTTTTGCAATCGACAGTTTTTAGGACCGAGGCTTTAAGAGCGATTGGTGGATGGGATTCGAACTTGGTGCTGGATGACTATCCGACGTTTGTAAAAATGTTATTGAAATATCCTCTACTGAACACTGACTTCTTTTTCGCTCCTGAGTTTTGCGTGGTTGGATATCGGCAGCATAGTTCTAATAGTTATAAAAATATAAGAAGACAATATTCTATGGTTTCGGCTGTTATTGCATCTTTAGCACCGGAGTCGATAAAGGTCAAGGCGATTTCTCGTGTACTTGCTTCCTATATATTGTCCGCAATTAAAGTTCGAGATTTTAGCGCAATACGTGCGATGCTTGCTGCTTCAAAACCGAAATATGTTCTGAGTGCACTACCTGCTATGATTGAGCTGCTATGTCGCAAGATTTGCGCTAGATTTATTGCGTAAACGTTCAATAGTGGTATGTTGGTTTCGTCAAAGTTTTTGCGTTTCTCTAGACGGTGGCTTAAGTGGGAAAATATTTTAAGAACGCATTAGTGTCCCCTGTCTTCATTTTATTGTTCATAACGACGTTGATGTTTGCTGCAAATATTTTTGCATTAGAGCAAGAGTGGGAGTGGGGGCATAGTGTATATTTGTTGGGCGTGCTTTCGTTTGTTGTGCTTTATTTTTTAGTTTATGCGTTCTTGTTGTTGACGAATTTTATAACGCCCAAGAAGGAGGTCTCTGTACCTTATTTGTTTGTTATACAGCTCTACTGGGTTTTGTCTTTTGTTGGCCTTGTTCTTTGCCTTTATAAGATTATTGTCGTCGGGATGAGTGGGCAGTACGATAGTGTTTTGTTGGCACTGCGAATTGCAAATACATGGGAGCATCAGCCTTCCTACGGTGCGCAGCACTTCGCGTTGTTTTCTTTGGCGTTGGCACTTTACTATGCGCAGAGGAAAAGGGCGTTTCCTTGCATTATTGCCGCTTCGATTTACTTGGTCTCTGCATTTAGCATGGCCGAAAGAACAAGTATGCTTTTTTTGTTTGTTGCGATCGGTTATACGGCGATTAACGAGGGGTGGGTCAAGCTCAAGGGGCTACTCGTTTCATTTGCCCTGCTGGTCGCATTGTTTATTATCGTTGCTATTGGTACTGGGAAAACCGGCGGGGACAATAGCTATGATTTTTTATTAAAGTACTTTTCCTATGCGGTGACGGCGTTTTCGGTATGGACTGAGGGGAGGGAGTATTTAGGTTGCGCTGATCTTGTGTTTGGTAAGTTAATTGACATTATCTCGCTCGGCTTGTATTCGTGCGCACCGCTCGATCTTGGGCTTACTGACCGTGATTTCAACGTTCTTACCTACGCGGCGTCTCCGTATCTAGCTGGAGGAACTCCAGCAGTCATAGTCAGTATGGCATTTCTCGGTGGCGTTTTTGCTCTGCTACGAGTGTTGGCGATGAAGCGGAAAGGTTATTACCTGGCTTTGCTGAGTTGTTACATGTATGCGTTGATTATGATGTTTTACGCCTGGCAGTTCTCGTTAACCACGTATTTGTATTTGGCGTTAATATTTATTCCGCTGTTTGCTGGTCGTTTCATTGGGCGGAATTAGTGCTATTGATTGTGGTAGGCAATGGTTGGTTGTGCCTTTCAAAGTTTGCTTGTGATGGTTTGGAGTTTTGGTTGATATGAAGGTTTTGTTGTTGTCAAAATACTCTCGTATGGGCGCCAGTACCCGACTTAGAGCGCTACAGTATTTGCCTTACTTGGAAAGTGATGGCGTCCAGGTAAAAGTTCAAACTCTTTTTGATGACCAATATTTAGAGTCCCTTTATCAGGGGCGAGGCCGCTCCCATTGGCTGACGCTCAAGCGGTATATAGCGCGTTTTTTGGTTCTTTTCCAAGTGGGAAAATATGATGTAATTTGGATCGAGAAGGAAATATTTCCTTTCTTGCCCGCCACAGTGGAGCGGTTGCTAAAAGTTTTGGGTATTCCGTACGTTGTTGACTACGATGATGCTATTTTTCATAACTATGATTTGTCAAAAAACGTTTTTGTTAGAGCGCTGTTAGGCTCGAAAATTGATGTTGTAATGCGATACGCGCATTGTGTAGTCGCTGGAAATAATTATCTGGCCCAAAGGGCGGCTAATGCTGGTGCGTCAAGCATTGAAGTTGTTCCTACCGTTGTTGACTATTTAAGATATTCTGGGGAAGCGTCGCAACGAAATAGGAAACTTACGATTGGATGGATCGGGTCGCCCTCAACCGAAAAATACGTTGTCCAGATTCGTGATGCGCTCAGGGAAGCGTGTGAGACGTACGACGCTCGCCTGGTACTCATGGGGGCGGGGGCAGGAGTTCTTAGCGAATTCGAAGGTGTCGATATAGAGCTTCATCCTTGGAGCGAGGATGCTGAAACGGGCTTTATTCAGCTATTGGATATTGGAATAATGCCTCTCGTTGATGGAGACTGGGAAAAAGGGAAATGTGGATATAAACTCATTCAATACATGGCTTGCGGTGTGCCAGTCATTGCTTCGCCGGTTGGTGTAAACGTCGACATCGTCGAGGGGAATCAGTGCGGTATGTTGGCGGTGGATCTTTCTGATTGGCGAGATTGTTTGGGCAAGCTGTTGAGTGACGAAAAACTGCGGTCCAGTTATGGGCGGAACGGGCGCCATGCTGTCGAGCAAACTTTTTCCTTACAGATTCAAGCTCCTCGGATTAGAGATATACTTGGACGTGCGGGAGAAAGCCTCGACCATGCATAACAGCGTTGGCCGGCTCTGGTGTTGTTTGTGCTCATGTTCATTTGATTTTTTAAGATCTGTGTGCGTTTTTTCGTCCAAGTGCTCAAATTCAGGATTCGTTAACAATGTGTGGAATAAGTGGTCTTTTTGACCTTTCTAAGCCCGCTCAGCTTTACGATTGCATTTCAAAAATGAACGACGCCATAGCTTATCGTGGACCTGATGACGCGGGCGTGTGGATTGATGACTGCGGTCTTGCACTTGGGCATCGACGTTTGGCGATAGTCGATCTCACGAGTGCTGGTCACCAGCCCATGCACTCAGCAGATCAACGATACGTCCTGACGTTCAATGGCGAAATTTATAATCATAACCAGCTCCGTAGTCAGCTAGCTGATGAAGGTGCCTCTGTGGCGTGGAGCGGGCATTCAGATACTGAGGTTTTGCTTGAGTGCCTAGTTCGATGGGGGGTTGAAAAAGCCCTAAAGGCGTCGGTGGGGATGTTTGCGTTTGCACTTTGGGACAGGCATGAGCAAATACTGACGCTCGCACGGGACCGTATGGGTGAAAAGCCACTTTATTGGGGCTGGCAAGGAGATGTTCTTTTATTTGGATCCGAGTTGAGTGCCATAAAAGCATATCCAGGATTCAAGGCAGAAGTTGACCGTAATTCCTTGGCGCTTATGTTGCGCTACAGCTGTATTCCTGCCCCCTACAGCATTTTCAAAAATATCAATAAGCTTAGTCCTGGTCATTACATCACGCTGAATTTGGGGAACCCGAGTGCAGCTAAAGATGCTCGTCCTCATGCATATTGGTCTGTAAATAGTGTCGTAGAAGCAGGGCTCGCGAACCCCTTTCAAGGTTCCGAAGTTGAGGCTACGGATGCATTGGAAAGCACACTTCTACATAGTATCGGTCAACAGATGCTTGCTGATGTACCTCTCGGTGCGTTCCTGAGTGGTGGTGTCGACAGTAGTGTGGTTGTTGCATTGATGCAGGCCCAAAGTACACGTGCGGTTCGCACGTTTACTATCGGTTTCGATGAGGCTGCATATGATGAAGCCATATATGCTAAAGCAGTAGCGAAGCATCTGGGCACAGAGCATTCCGAACTTTATGTTCGTCCTCAAGATGCACTTCGAGTTATTCCTGGATTGGCGTCGATTTATTCTGAGCCTTTCAGTGATAGCTCCCAAATTCCAACTTTTCTTGTTAGTCAAATGGCCCGACAAGACGTGACTGTAGTTCTTAGTGGCGATGGTGGCGATGAGTTATTTGGTGGTTATAATCGCTATTTGACCGCGCGTAAAGTTTGGCAGCGCATGCACCGTTTGCCTGGGTTTGCGCGTAGTGGCGCTTCCCAAATCTTGCGTTCTCTTTCTCCTGCTAGCTGGGATCGCCTATTTGCATTAACTAAACCTCTGTTACCAGAGCGGATGCATTTGGCAACCCCAGGAGATAAGGCTCACAAGCTCGCATCGGTACTTGGGCTTACCAGTGGTGAAGCGTTTTATCATCAACTGAATAGTCACTGGGACGATCCTGCCAGTGTGGTTATTGGTGCGTGTGAACCTCAAACGCTTTTTACAAATAAAAATGAATGGCCTGCCGCCGATAGCTTTGAGCATTGGATGATGGCGATGGATGCACAGATTTATATGCCTGATGACATCCTCGTCAAGGTGGACCGCGCGTCTATGGCTGTGAGCCTTGAATCTCGGGTGCCGATGCTTGATCATCGGGTGGTTGAGCTGGCCTGGCGGATGCCGTTGGAATACAAGATACGTGGCGGTCAAGGTAAATGGTTGTTACGAGAGGTGCTGTACCGTCACGTTCCTAAAGATCTTATCGAGCGCCCGAAGCAAGGTTTCGGCATCCCGCTGGACAGTTGGTTGAGAGGTCCTTTACGAGAGTGGGCTGAGGAGCTCTTGGATGAATCGCGGCTCCGTCGAGAAGGTTATCTTCACCCAGAGCCGATTCGCCGTAAGTGGGCGGAGCACTTGAGTGGGCGGAAAAATTGGCAACATCATTTGTGGGACATTTTGATGTTTCAGGCGTGGTTGGCGGAACAATGATATGAAAATTCTTGTGATTGCTAGCTACGCGGACTCATTGATTAATTTTCGGGGACCTTTGTTGGACGCTTTGCTTGCGAGAGGTCTCTCGGTGAGTGTTGCTGCTCCAGGGTTACCCGCTGGAAGTGCCGTTAGAGCAGATCTGGAAAGTAAAGGTATAACAGTATACGAAATACCTTTGCAGCGTGTGGGAACGAACCCGTTCGCAGATCTCATGGCGTTTATCTCGCTTTGTAAGCTAATGGTGCGCGTCAATCCAGAAGCCGTCCTGGCTTACACAGTGAAACCAGTAATCTATGGCTTGCTTGCCGCGCGCCTGATGAGAGTTCGCCGTCGTTTTGCGCTTATTACCGGCTTAGGTTACGCGTTTCAACACGCGACTAATCCTGGGAGTGGTGGACGCGGATTGCTCCAGTCGCTGGTGCAGCATTTGTATGCATTGGCGCTGCGACCTGCTACGAGGGTTTTCTTTCAGAACCCTGATGATGAGGCGCTTTTCAAGGAGATGCGATTAATCGCTTCCGAGACACCGTCTACGGTGGTAAACGGCTCAGGTGTCGATCTTAGCAATTTTGGTGTCGTACCACTCCCCGGATCGGTCAGTTTTCTTTTAATCGCCCGACTTCTTGGCGATAAAGGGGTACGCGAGTTCGTTGCGGCCGCCCGGGCCGTTAAGGCCAAGCATGAGGGCGTTGTATTCAAGATTGTAGGATGGATCGACGAAAATCCCGACAAGATTTCACCTGACGAATTAGACGCCTGGATTGCTGACGGTACAGTTCAGTTTCTTGGGCGTCTGAAAGATGTCCGCCCCGCAATTTCTGATTCAAGCGTGTATGTTCTGCCCTCTTATCGTGAGGGAACTCCTCGTACAGTACTTGAAGCGATGGCCATGGGCAGGCCTATTATTACCACCGATGCACCAGGCTGCAGAGAGACTGTTATTGACGGCGAAAATGGGTTCTTGATACCAGTAAAGGACGTCAGTGAACTCACTGCGGCGATGTTGCGTTTCGTCGAGTGCCCCGAGCTCATCCAGACGATGGGCAAGCAGTCCCGGCATTTGTGCGAGATTAAGTATGATGTGAAAAAGGTCAACGAAGTTATGTTGGATGGAATGGGTATTTAGTGCTTGTAAATCATAGGATGTGGCTTGGAACCTATGGTTTTCGTGTTTTTGTTAGCTCAGGGTTGAAGCCAGCCTTATTTCTCTACTGGGTAGATTATGCTTAAGCGTTCATTTGATATTTTTGCATCTGTATGCGGTCTTTTTTTATTTGCTCCAGTCATGATTGTCGTGGCTTGGTTCGTCAGGAAGAAGCTTGGGTCGCCGGTGCTGTTTAAGCAGGTCAGACCGGGGCTGAATGGCAAACCCTTTACGTTGGTCAAATTTCGTACTATGCGTGATGATTGCGATCAAGATGGAGTTCCGCTGGCCGATTCTGATCGCCTGACTAGGTTCGGTCGCTTCTTGCGCTCCACCAGCCTTGATGAATTGCCTAGCCTTCTGAACGTACTCAAGGGGGACATGAGTATCGTCGGCCCTAGGCCGTTATTGATGGAATATTTGCCTTTGTATAGTGCTGAGCAGTATCGGCGCCACGATGTAAGACCTGGCATCACTGGCTGGGCTCAGGTAAATGGACGTAACTCCCTTAGCTGGGAAGAAAAATTTAAACTCGATATTTGGTATGTTGAAAGAAGATCGCTCTGGATGGATCTTAAGATAATTATGATGACTGTTAAGAAGGTTTTCGTCAGAGAGGGTATTAGTGCTGACGGCGTAGCAACAATGAATAAGTTTACAGGCACTAAGTGAAAAAGGACTGATGCACCTGGGCGCTGTAAATTAGCCGATCAGTGTCGCATGCTTTTGCTTTTATAAATACATAAGGAGTCTCCATGTTAGGAACAACATTTTCTCCCTGGCCTTCTTTCACGGTAGAGGAAGCAGACGCTGTCCGCGATGTGGTTCTATCAAATAAGGTCAACTATTGGACGGGGCAGGAAACGCGTCAGTTCGAGGCGGAATTCGCTACCTGGTCGGGCGTCAATCATGCTGTTGCGCTCGCAAACGGGACTGTTGCGTTGGACGTAGCGCTGGTAGCTCTAGGCATTGGTTCCGGTGATGAGGTCATCGTAACCTCCAGAACATTCCTTGCGTCTGTTTCTTCCATTGTGAATGCAGGTGCCATCCCTGTGTTCGCTGATGTGGATCTTGACTCGCAAAACATCACAGCGAAGTCTGTTGAAGCAGTGATTACTCCACGTACACGAGCAGTGATCTGTGTACACCTTGCAGGCTGGCCATGTGATATGGATCCAATCATGAGCCTTGCTGCCGAACATGACTTGAAAGTCATTGAGGACTGTGCGCAGGCGCACGGGGCTTATTATAAGGGCCGGCCAGTTGGCTCCATAGGCCATATCGGAGCCTGGTCCTTCTGTCAGGATAAAATCATGAGCACCGGCGGCGAAGGTGGCATGGTCACGTCTAACGACCGCGATCTTTGGGCGAAGATGTGGTCGTACAAGGATCATGGCAAGAGTTGGGAGGCTGTGTACGAGCGCTCCCATGCCCCTGGTTTTCGCTGGGTACACGAAAGTTTTGGTACCAATTGGCGTATGCTTGAGGTGCAGGCTGTAATTGGTCGTATTCAGTTGCGCCGGATGGAGGCATGGCACGCTCAGCGTGCACAGAATGCGCAGAGCATTTGGGCGGCTGCACGTCGGTTGCCTGCGTTGAGAGTCCCCGACTTTCCTGAAGGTGATGTGCACGCTGCCTATAAGTGTTATTTCTTTGTACGCCCAGAACGTTTAAGAGAAGGCTGGTCCCGTGATCGTATCTTGAGCGAATTCGCGGCACGCGGCGTTCCTGCCTTTTCAGGATCGTGCTCTGAGGTCTATCTCGAAAAAGCATTCGACAACACCGGCTGGCGACCGGCAAAAAGGCTCCCCAACGCCAAAGAGCTAGGTGAGACGAGTTTGATGCTTCTCGTCCATCCAACGTTGACGGCAAGTGAAATTCAGATGACTTGCAGAGTATTGACAGACATAGTGGGTGAGGCATCAATCCAATAATTGTGTGAGATGGCGCAATGATGGTCAGAATGAAGATTTCGCTGGGAGCAAAATAGTGTTCAAGGGGTATATGGATCGCATACGGGCGTACTTGCTGAGTCTTCCTCGAAGACAAAAGCGGGTCTTGCAGGTGATCACGGATGTGATTTTGGTCTGGAGTGCGCTTTGGCTTGCGTTCGTAGTGCGCCTGGGAATAGACGAAATGACCAATCCGGTCAGGCTGCATCTGTGGTTGTTCGTCTGTGCGCCGGTCGTCGCCATCCCCTTGTTCATTCGGTTTGGAATGTACCGCGCTGTGATGCGGTACTTCGGTAATGATGCGCTCATCGCTATCATCAAAGCTGTTTGTCTCTCATCTCTTATTCTGGGTGTGATTGTTTATTGGTTCAGTAATCATCAGAGTGTTATTCCAAGGTCCATTATTTTTAATTACTGGTGGTTAAGTCTAATAATGGTGGGCGGTTTGCGCTTGGCGATGCGACAGTATTTCTTGGGTGATTGGTTCGCGGCTGCTCAGCATGTTCCATTTACCAGTCGAGAAAACGGTCTTCCGCGAGTTGCGATTTATGGTGCCGGTGCCGCGGGTAACCAACTAGTTGCTGCTTTACGAATGGGTCGTGTAATGCGGCCTGTAGCGTTCATTGACGATGACGACAGTATTTCCGATCGTGTCATTTCGGGCTTGCAGGTATACAAACCGCGTCATATTCAGCGAATGATCGATGCTACAGGTGCTCAAGAGATTCTATTGGCGATCCCTTCTTCCAATCGTGGTCGCCGTCGTGAGATCTTGGGGCTTCTTGAGAAGTATCCTCTGCATGTGCGTAGCGTTCCCGGATTCATGGACCTTGCGAGCGGTCGTGTAAAGGTTGACGACATTCAGGAAGTCGATATTGCCGATCTTTTAGGACGTGATGCGGTCCCGGCCCAAGCGGAACTACTGGAGCATTGCATTAAAGGGCAAACGGTTTTGGTTACCGGTGCTGGTGGTTCGATTGGTTCTGAGCTATGTAGGCAGATTCTGGAGCTTCGTCCGACTACTCTGTTGATGTTTGAACACAGTGAATTCAATCTTTATTGCATTTTATCTGAGTTGGAGCAACGCATTGCGCGCGAGTCGCTGATTGTTAGAGTCCTACCGATCCTAGGATCTGTTCGTGATCCAGCGAAACTGCTGGACGTGATGAAAACCTGGCATGTAGATACTGTTTATCATGCTGCGGCTTACAAGCACGTGCCGATGGTTGAGCATAATATTGCTGAAGGGGTACTGAATAATGTAATCGGTACCTTGAATACTGCACAGGCAGCTCTGCAGGCCGGAGTTGCCAATTTCGTATTGATTTCTACTGATAAAGCGGTGCGGCCAACTAACGTTATGGGCAGTACCAAGCGGTTGGCCGAAATGACGCTGCAGGCCCTCAGTCAGGAAGTGGCGCCTGTGATGTTTGGTGAAAAGGCAAACGTCTCTCGTGTCAATAAAACACGCTTCACCATGGTTCGTTTTGGCAATGTGCTAGGGTCATCCGGATCAGTCATTCCCTTATTCCATAAACAGATCAAGTCTGGGGGGCCGCTAACGGTTACCCATCCTAAAATTACCCGGTATTTCATGACCATTCCTGAGGCTGCCCAGTTGGTTATTCAAGCTGGTTCGATGGGGCAGGGCGGCGATGTGTTTGTACTCGACATGGGGGAGCCGGTTAGGATCGTTGAATTGGCGGAAAAAATGATTCACCTCTCAGGCTTGAGTCTGCGGTCTGAGAAAAATCCTCATGGAGACATTGCAATAGAGTTCAGCGGTCTGCGGCCCGGAGAGAAACTTTATGAGGAATTGCTGATCGGCGATAACGTAGTCGGTACTCAGCATCCAATGATTATGAGTGCCAGTGAGGATCACATCGCCTGGGATGTCCTGAAGACAAAGTTGAGTGAACTACTCGACGCGATTCATCACGATGACTATGGTCGGGTACGACAACTACTTCGTGATACGGTGAGCGGATATTCACCAGACGGCGAGATAGTCGATTGGGTTTATCAACAACGTCGACAGGAACCATAATGGCTATAGTCTGCCGAGGCGTAGCACAGTGGCATTGATGCGAATGATTGTCTGCTCACTGTCGAGGATCGACATGATCTTCTTAAGTAGCTAGTGTGTTCAGGTTGGAGGGTAAGGATGCTCTCTGAATATCTAGCTCTTTTAATTTTACAGTTTACTTATTTTGCACAGTTTTGGTTTTGTGCCTCATAGATTGGAGTCTGAAATGTCTAAAATACTTATCGCAGGGGCTGGTGGGGCACCGTCCGAGGGCGTGATCAATTCACTTTTGATGGGGGCCAAAGGCGATACGGTTATTGGAATGGGGTCGGAGCCTTCGGACCTCGCGTTGTCAAAGGCAAGTAAGAAGTTTTATATCCCGTACGCCAACACGCCAGAGTACCAGGGCAAGCTGATTCAACTATTAAATGCCGAGAAGCCAGATTTAGTTCACTTCCAGAACGATCTTGAGATTTTTCATGCCTCTTTGATACGTGATGAAATTCTTGCAACGGGTACAAAGTTGTTTATGCCCAGTCATGAAGTTATCGATACGTGCGTGCATAAGCATAAGTCTTATGAAGCTTTCAAGCGCGCAGGCATTACAGTGCCCCGCAATATTATGATCAACGACGAGCAGGATCTGCGAGAGGCATTCAAATCCCTCGGGAATGTTGACGGTAAAATTTGGTTGCGTGCGTCCTCTATTGGGGGCGGTGGCAAGGGGGCGATACCTACCAATGACTTTGCCTTGGCTAAGTCGTGGATTGATCATTATAACGGTTGGGGGGATTTTGTAGCTGCTGAGTTGCTCACACCCAACACTATTACATGGCTTTCTATCTGGCACGAAGGTGATTTGGTTGTAGCGCAATCACGTGAGCGTAGAAGTTGGACTCATGGCAATAGAAGTATTTCTGGTGTTACAGGTGTCACGAAAGTTGGGGTTACCTGCGCTAACGATAAAGCCACTGAAGTAGCAATTAACTGTATAAAGGCTGTTTCAGAAAAGCCGCATGGAATATTTGGTGTGGACATGGCGTATGGTTTTGATGGTGTGCCAAATCCTACTGAAATCAATATTTCCAGATTTTTCACAACCGTGCAGTTTTTTACCGAGGCAGGTTTGAATATGCCTGAGATTTTCAAGGATATTGCACTGCACGGGGAGTTTCCACAGCTAGAGTCCATCATCAATCCTTTGCCAAATGACCTTATGTGGCTGCGCGGTATGGATACGCCTCCAAGGTTGACTACCGAGCAAGGTATTCGAGATGAGATTATCTTCATATGAATATTTTAATTACCGGCGCGTCTGGTTTTATTGGCGAGCGGCTATTAGATGCGGCAATCACGCTGTGGGGGAAGGATAGTGTCACTGCGTTCAGTTCTCGGAAAATCGAGGGCTGTTATAGCATTGTTTATAATAAATCATTGCCCGGTTTCGGTTTGCAGGCCGCGGACCTTGCCAGGATCGAAAATGTCGATGTTTTGATCCATGCGGGAGCCTATACTCCGAAAAGTGGCGGCGAAGCCAATATTTTTAGTGCGTGTAACGGTAATGTTTATTTCACTGAAGAGTTGCTGAAATTACCCTTTAGTAAACTGAGCAGGATATTGTTTGTCAGCACGCTCGATGTGTATGCATCCGCCACTCCGATATCGGAGCTTACACCCACTGTGCCTGCGACCTTGTATGGGTGGTCTAAGCTTTACTGCGAACAAATGGTTTCACTGTTTGCCCGTGAGAAAAAAATTAATCATACAATTCTGCGTGTCGGCCACGTCTACGGACCAGGTGAGGAGAAATACGCGAAATTCCTACCCAAAACTATCACAAGTATCCTGGCAGGCGGACCTGTTGAGTTGTACGGGGATGGGGCTGAGTTAAGAAGTTTCATTTATATTGATGATGTCGTTACGGCGCTGCTCGCTGCGGTTGACTTGGCGGAACAGGTTTCTGTCATTAACATCGTCGGTGGTACCGCCGTATCAATCAAAACAGTATTGGATGAGTTGGTTGCAATCAGTGGTCGGCCCGTTGAAATAGTTCGGCGCGAATTTTCGGGTGTTAAGCGCGACTTTGTTTTTGATACAACGTTGTTAAAGAAATATTTGCTACCTCAAGAGACACCTTTCTTGTTGGGGCTGAACGCCGAGTTTGCTTACTTCGAGAGCCTCAAGTGAATATTATATTTGATCTCGATGGCACGCTGATCGACTCGCGTCTTCGCCTATATCAGCTTTTCCAAAAGTTGGTTCCGGAGTCACGGCTTGATTATATTCAGTACTGGGATTTTAAATTTGCGGGGCTTTCAAATGAGGCGATTTTGTCGCGTCAATTCGGCCTTGGAGAAACGCAGGTTATAGAGTTTCGTGAGCGATGGATGGATTTAATTGAAAGTCCGGAATTTCTTTCGATAGATACGAATTTTCCCGGTGTGCATGCTGCGTTATCGCGGTTGAAAAGTGAGGCGAAATTGTATGTTTGCACGGCGCGTCAGTTGGTTGACCCTGTCTATGTGCAACTGGAAAGTCTGAAGTTGCTCGAGTATTTTGAAAGTGTGATGGTTACCGAACAGCGCAATACAAAAGATTTTTTGATTTCGCAAAACGTCAAGGATTTGAGTTCGGCTGATTGGGTGATTGGCGATACAGGGAAAGATATACAGGTGGGTGCTGCGCTCGGTATGAGTACCTGTGCTGTATTGACCGGTTTTATGAAGCGTGAGGCTTTACTTAAATACTGTCCGAGTCGAGTTGTCGAGTCGGTCATCGACTTTGCGCTTTAGTATCAGAGCGCTATCGGCTCGACGGTCAATTTAGTTATAAGGATTCATGGAGTGTTTTTGAGCTTTTAAGTTGCTTCTGATTTTATTTGGTAGAGTCGAAATAATAGCCTTTATTCAGGTTTGCATAATTTTCTATGACTATTTATTTCCTGAAGCACCTTTCGAATACTTAAATTTACACCCTGTAACTCAACCCTCTTTGACGAATCCCCCACATCACCTAAGTTTGAAAAGCAGCTTCGGAAAAGCTGCTTTTCTCTTATTGATCCCAAGGAGCGTCACCCATGCAAAACACCTACATCTCTTCCCTGATCTTCGCTGTCCTCACCACACTTTCCGTCACCACCACCGCCGCCCCTTCGATCAAACCCGAAGCCCCAGCGCCCATTTCCGCGCAGATCAACAAGGCCGAGCAATCCGCCAAGGTGAACCTGAACGCCGCCGACGCGGAGACCCTGCGTCGGGATCTGTTTGGCATCGGTGCCGCCAAAGCCAAGGCGATCATCGCCTACCGCGATAGCAATGGGCCGTTCACGGCGGTAGATGAGTTGCTGGAAGTGAAGGGGATCGGCAAGGCGCTGCTGGAGAAGAATCGCGAAAGGCTGTCGATCAACTGAGGCGTCAGGGAGGCCGGTCATTGACCGGCCTTTTCGTCATTCTGTATCTGCGCCTTCAAGGTATCGCGCACCACCGCCATGATCCGCGCCGCCAACTGCGGATTCTCGACACTCCTGGCCAGCACCAATGCGCCCACCAGTGTCGACATCACCACCAGGCTCTGCGCATCACCGCGGCCTTCACCCAGCGCTGTTTCAATCTGCTTGAGCCGTGCGTCGAGTACAGCGTCCGTTGTTGGACTAGGCTGGCCTCTCATCCCCAACTCGGAGCACATGGTTGGCAGCGGGCAACCCTGGTCCGGGGAGACCTGGTGCCAGTCCGACAAGTAGCTGTCGATGAACGCGTCCAGCGGCCGCTCCTGGCTGAAGAGTGTCTCGCAATGCGCATCGAGTTCTGCCGCCGAGGCGAGGAGGGCCTTTTCCACCAGTTCGTCCTTGGACTTGAAGTGTGCGTAGAACCCGCCATGGGTCAGGTTCAGCGCCTTCATCAAGGGTTGCAAGCCGGTGGCGCCAATGCCATCGCGGCGAAAGCGCACGGACGCTTCCTTGATGATGCGTTGGTGAGTCTTGGCTTTGTGGTCTCGGGAATAACGCATAAGGCGGCCTCGGGAACGAGGGGGAAGTTTAACCAAGTTGAACGTTATTACGCATCTGCACACAGGCCTGCAGGTTGGCATGAAAAGTGATTACGTCTACAGCGCAGATTGTTCAACAATCACGAGGTAAAGATGACGCTCAGTTTGTCGCTGGCCGACCAGATCGCTCTGGAGCTGCGCGCCGATATCATCGGCGGGCGGTTGTTACCTGGAATGGCGTTGGTCGAGGTGGAATTGGTCAAGAGGTACAACGCGTCGCGCAATACGATCCGCGAAGCGTTGCACCGTTTGGGGCAGGAGGGCCTGACCCGTTATGTGCGCAACAAGGGGGTCATGGTCCGGCGCCTGGAGCGCGACGAGGTGCGCGATTTGTTTGTCGTCCGACGTACCCTGGAGCTGCAGGCCATCGCCCAAAGCCGCGCGCTGACATCCGATCAGTCTGAGCGCATGCAGAACGCCATCGATGCCACCAGCCTGGCGCGGGAGCGTGAGGATTGGCGAGCCGTGGCCACCCACAGCCTGGTGTTCCACCAGCAGATTGTCGGCTTGATGCGCAGCCCCTTGTTTGATGAATTTTTCGCCCAGGTGATCGCGCAGCTTCGCCTGGTGTTTTGTGCGGCGCCCGACGAGCAACGCTTCCAGTCGCCTTGGCTGGAGCGTGATCGTGAGATTTACACGTTACTGGTCCAGGAGCACAAACCGGCGGCAGGCGAAGCGATGAGCGTGTACCTGGATGATTCGGAACGTCTGTCACTGGCCCTGTTCACCCAACCCTGATCGAGGAACCCCATCATGTACAAAGACTATCCGGCCGCCTATCAGGTCAGCAAAGGTTCGGCATTGCAGGTCGACACCGCGTTTTATGAGCGGATTCGTGAGCGTGCCGACCAGCGCACGTTGATCGAACAATTCGAGGTGCCGATTCGCACGGGGAGGGCGTGGAAGGTGCCGGCAGGGCATGTGTTCCGGGTGACTACGCCGGTCGGTCCGCAGGTGGGGGATTTCAATGTATGGAACGCCAACGATCCGCGCGAGCGCCTCTGGGCGGCACGCACGCGGCAGTTGCAGGGTGCGCATGTCAGTACCCATGACCGGTTGTGGTCGAACCTGCCGTTCCTGCGGCCGCTGGTTACGATCACCGATGACAGCCTGGCGGGCTATGGCATCGATGAACACGGCGGGCGCCTGCACGATTTGCTTGGCACGCGCTGCGATCCCTATGTGAACCGCATGCTCACCGGCGAGGATTTCCACCACCACTGCCATTCGAACCTGACGCGTGCGGTATTGCCCCACGGCCTGACGGAATTCGACGTGCATGACGTGCTGAATATTTTCCAGTGCACCGGCCTCAATCATGACGACATGTATTTCATGAAGGCGTGCCCGGCGCGCAAGGGCGATTACCTGGAGTTCTTTGCCGAGATTGATCTGCTGTGCGCGCTGTCGACATGCCCGGGCGGGGACTTGTCACTGCCGATGTGGGGGCCCAACGCCCAAGACCCCCTGACGGTGTGCCGTCCGCTGGGTGTCGAGATCTATCGGTTGGACGAGGCGCTGCTGGATGGCTGGAGCCAGCCGGAACGTGCTGCCTATAAGGGGCAGCACGGTTTGCAGATTGCCAAGGCTGCCTGGGAGTAACCCAAGGCTCAGCGATCCTGCGCGTCCTTGGCATCCGCCTGGGCGTTGCGTTCGGCCACGCGCTTGCGTTGTTCGTCGGTGAGTTCCACTTTGTTGGCGCTGTCCCGCAGCATCAGCAAGCCACCGACGATCGATCCGATCGCTACCACTAAAATCAACCACGCATACCACGGCATAAGGCTCTCCTTGAGGCAGATTGCCGTGGGAGAATTTTCCCACGGTAATAACTGCTTTGAGTGACGGGCTTTCTGAGTAGTTCAGTGTAGGCCCGTTCTGCCTCAAGTAGATCAGAGCCCGGTCAACATCGCATCCGCCGGGGCATCGGCGCGGTTTTGTGCAGTCAACTGGAAGTAGGCAAACCCGACTGCCATGAAGGCCAGAAAGATCAGCCCGATCAGTGCGTTGAACCAGGCCATCGCGACCAGGCACACCACCGCCAGTACCAGCGCGATGCCCGGCACAATCGGATAACCCGGCGCGCGGAAGGTGCGTTCCAGCAGCGGCTCGGTCTTACGCAACTTGAACAGGCTGAGCATGCTCATGATGTACATCACGATGGCGCCGAACACTGCCATGGTGATCATCGCGGCGGTCAGTGTCATGCCGCCCAGGTTGATCAGGCCGTCGCTGTAGATCGCGGCGATACCGACCACGCCACCGGCGATGATGGCGCGGTGCGGCGTCTGAAAACGCGAGAGCTTGGCCAGGAAAGATGGCAGGTAACCGGCGCGAGCCAAGGCGAAGAACTGACGCGAGTAGCCGAGGATGATGCCGTGGAAGCTGGCCACCAGGCCGAACAAACCGATCCATACCAGCATGTGCAGCCAGCCGGAGCTGTCGCCCACCACGGTTTTCATCGCTTGGGGCAGCGGGTCGTTGATGTTCGACAGGGTGCGCCAGTCGCCCACGCCACCGGCGAAGAACATCACGCCCATGGCCAGGATCACCAAGGTCAGGATGCCGCTGATGTAGGCTTTTGGAATAGTGCGCTTCGGATCTTTTGCTTCTTCAGCGGCCATGGCCGCGCCTTCGATGGCGAGGAAGAACCAGATCGCAAACGGAATCGCCGCAAACATCCCGGCAATGGCCGGTGCGCCAAAGGTGTCGGAACCGGCCCAGCCATTCAGGGCGAAGTTGCTGAAGCTGAACGCCGGGGCGACTACGCCCATGAACACCAGCAACTCGGCCACGGCGAGCACGCACACCACCAGCTCAAAGGTGGCGGCGAGTTTCACCCCGAGGATGTTCAGGCCCATGAATACGATGTAAGCGCCGACGGCCGCGTGTTTTGGGTCGAGAGCCGGGAACTGCACGTTGAGATAGGCGCCGATGGCCAAGGCGATGGCGGGCGGGGCGAAGACAAATTCGATCAAAGTCGCCAGCCCGGCAATCAAGCCGCCTTTCTCTCCGAACGCCCGGCGGCTGTAGGCAAACGGCCCGCCAGCGTGGGGAATTGCGGTGGTCAGCTCGGTGAAACTGAAGATAAAGCAGGTGTACATCGCGGCGACCATCAACGACGTCACCAAGAAGCCCAAGGTCCCGGCCACGCCCCAGCCATAGCTCCAGCCGAAGTATTCCCCGGAAATCACCAGCCCGACGGCAATGCCCCACAAATGCAGGGTGCCCAAGGTGGGTTTGAGTTGTGTGTTCATCGTGCTGCGCTCCCTGAACGGTTTGGAATGATTCAAGGTGTTGCAGCGGCCATGCCAGCCTGAGAATCATTGTCGTAAAGCCGCGCAACTGTCGTGGGGGGAATGGTTTGGCGTTTGAATCCCGCCAGGGTTGCACCAGATAAGTGCGGCGGTGCTTGAACCGACGCTTTCGCGAGCAAGCCCGCGCCCACACTCGACCGCGTTCGCCAGGCAAGCACCCATCAAAATGTGGGAGCGGGCTTGCTCGCTAAGAGGCCCGCCCAGACACCGAAAGCCCCCCTGTAACCCCCGCATAAACCCACTCTTTACGCCGTCTTTACGCCCCGCCCATACCCTCGCTCTCGTTCCTTTACGCCACTCCTGCGGACAATTACCCCACACGCGGCAACACGCCGCTAAACGGAGAGACTTCCATGAGCGTTCTGGACGGGGTGTCACTGCTATTGGCCGTGGCGCTGTTCATTTATCTGCTGGTTGCGCTGTTACGCGCGGATCGGAACTAGGAGCTGGCCATGCACAGTTATGACTATTGGCTGATCATCGCCTTCTTTGCCTTGGTGCTACTGCCCGCGCCGTTCCTGGGGCGGTTCTACTACAAGGTGATGGAAGGCCAGCGCACCTGGCTGAGCCCGGTGCTGGGGCCGGTGGAAAACGCCTGCTATCGCGTGGCCGGTGTCGACGCGCAGGCAGAACAGAGCTGGCAGAAATATGCGCTGGCCCTGCTGGCGTTCAACCTCGCCGGTTTCTTGCTGTTGTTCGCGATCTTGCTGTTCCAGGACTATCTCCCACTGAACCCGCAGAAATTGCCGGGTCAGGAATGGACCCTTGCCTTCAACACCGCCGTCAGTTTCATGACCAACACCAACTGGCAGTCCTATAGCGGGGAGGCGTCCCTGAGCTACCTCAGCCAGATGGCTGGCCTGACCGTGCAGAACTTCGTCAGCGCCGCCACCGGCCTGGCCGTCTTGGTCGCCTTGTGCCGTGGGATCGGCCGTAAATCCGCCAAGACCTTGGGCAACTTCTGGGTCGATATGACCCGCGCCACCCTCTACGGCCTGCTGCCACTGTGCCTGGTGCTGGCGCTGTTGCTGGTCTGGCAGGGCGTCCCGCAAACCTTCGCCCATTACATTGACGCGGTGACGCTGCAAGGCGTGGATCAAGTGATCCCCCTGGGCCCGGCCGCCAGCCAGATCGCTATCAAGCAACTGGGCACCAACGGTGGTGGCTTCTTTGGCGTCAACTCGGCGCATCCGTTTGAAGACCCGACCGCGTGGGCCAACCTGTTCGAGGTGGCGTCGATCATCCTGATCCCTGTGGCGCTGGTGTTCACCTTCGGTCACTACGTCAAGGACCTGCGTCAGAGCCGTGCAATTCTCGGCTGCATGCTTGCGCTGTTCCTGATCGGCGGCGCGACGTCGTTGTGGTCCGAGTACCAGCCCAACCCGACCCTGAACGCCCCGGCCGTCGAGCAGACCGCACCGCTGGAAGGCAAAGAGGCGCGCTTCGGTACTACCGGCACCGTGCTCTGGTCGGTGACCACCACGGCGGCGTCCAATGGTTCGGTCAACGGCATGCAGGACAGCCTCAACCCGCTGAGCGGCATGGTGGCGATGGTTAACATGATGGTCGGCGAAGTGATCTTCGGCGGCGTCGGCGCCGGCATGTACGGCATGCTGCTCAACGTGTTGATCGCCGTGTTCCTCGCTGGCCTGATGATCGGCCGCACCCCCGAATACCTGGGCAAGAAACTCCAGGCCAAGGAAGTGCAATTGCTCGTCGTCACCTTGCTGGTGATGCCGGTGGGCGTACTTGTGCTTGGCGCCATTGCGGCCAGCCTGCCTGGCCCGGCGAGTGCCATCAGCAACCCCGGCCCCCACGGTTTCAGCCAGTTGCTCTACGCCTACACCTCGGCCAGCGCCAACAATGGTTCGGCGTTCGCTGGCTTCAGTGCCAACACCGCGTTCCACAACCTGATGCTTGGCCTGGGCATGTTGATCGGGCGCTTTGGCTACATCCTCCCGGTGCTGGCCCTGGCCGGCAGCCTGGCGATGAAGAAGGCTGCACCGATTGGCCAAAACAGCTTTCCGACCCATGGCCCACTGTTCGTGACCCTGTTGACCGTAACCATTTTGCTGGTGGGCGGCCTGACGTTCCTGCCAACGCTGGCACTAGGCCCGATTGCTGAACACCTGAGCATGGGCTTCTAAGGGGATATGAAAATGAATATGCCTGCAAAAAACGCAGCTCCGGTGAAAGCCCAGGAGCCCGCCAAAACCGCTATCTCTGCCCTGTGGCGCCCGGCGCTGGTCCAGGCGTTCGTCAAGCTGGACCCGCGCCAGTTGCAACGCTCGCCGGTGATGCTGGTGGTCGAGCTGACCGCCATCCTCACCACCGTGTTGTGCTTTGTGCCGGACACCACCGTGCCGACCTTCGTCGCTGTGCAAATCGCCGTGTGGCTGTGGTTCACCGTGCTGTTCGCCAACTTCGCCGAAGCCTTGGCTGAAGGGCGTGGCAAGGCCCGCGCCGACAGCCTCAAGGCTGGCAGCGAAGGCCTCAGCGCCCGGCGCAAGGAAACCGACGGCAGCTTCAAGGTGGTGCCGGCCACCAGCCTGCGTAAAGGCGATGTAGTGCGCGTCGCTGCCGGGGAAATGATCCCCGGTGACGGCGAGGTCATCGAAGGTATCGCCGCGGTCAACGAAGCGGCGATCACCGGCGAATCTGCACCGGTGATCCGCGAATCCGGTGGCGACCGCTCGGCCGTCACCGGCAACACGCGGCTGGTCTCGGACTGGCTGCTGATCCGCATCACCGCCAACCCTGGCGAGTCGACCCTGGACCGCATGATCGCCCTGGTCGAAGGCGCCAAGCGCCAGAAGACCCCCAACGAAGTGGCGCTGGATATTCTGCTGATCGGCCTGACGCTGATCTTCCTGCTGGTGGTGGTGACGTTGCAGCCGTTCGCCCACTTCGCCAGTGGCAGCTTGCCGCTGGTGTTCTTGGTCGCACTGCTGGTGACGCTGATTCCTACCACCATTGGCGGCCTGTTGTCGGCCATCGGCATCGCCGGCATGGACCGTCTGGTGCGCCTGAACGTGATCGCCAAATCCGGCCGTGCGGTGGAAGCGGCGGGGGACGTGCACGTGTTGCTGCTGGACAAGACCGGCACCATCACCTTCGGCAACCGTCGTTGCGCGGCGGTGGTCGCGGCCCCTGGCGTCAGCGGCAAGGAAGTCGCCGAAGGCGCGCTGTTTGCCTCCCTGGCGGATGACACGGCCGAAGGCAAATCCATCGTCGAATACCTGCGCGCCTTGCACCCCCAGGCCGAACCGGCGCCCGAGCAACTGACCGGCGTACCGTTCAGTGCCGAAACCCGTTTGTCCGGGGTCGACTATCAAGGTCGTGTGTTCCGCAAAGGCGCGGTGGATTCGTTGCTCGCCTTCCTCGGCCAGCAACGCGGTGAACTGGCCCCGGCGCTGTCACGGGAAATCGACAAGATCGCCCAGAGCGGCGGCACGCCATTGCTAGTGTGCGCCGACGGCAAGTTGCTCGGCGCGATCCACCTCAAGGACGTGGTCAAACCCGGCATCCGCGAACGTTTCGCCGAACTGCGCAAGCTGGGGATTCGCACCGTGATGGTCACCGGCGACAACCCGCTGACCGCCGCCGCGATTGCCGCTGAAGCCGGGGTGGACGACGTGCTGGCCGAAGCCACCCCGGAGAAAAAACTCGCGCGCATTCGCCACGAGCAGAACGACGGCCGCCTGGTCGCCATGTGCGGCGACGGTGCCAACGACGCCCCGGCCCTGGCCCAGGCGGACGTCGGCATGGCGATGAACGACGGCACCCAGGCCGCCCGCGAAGCCGCCAACATGGTCGACCTCGACAGCGACCCGACCAAGCTGCTGGACGTGGTGCAGATCGGCAAGGAACTGCTGGTGACCCGTGGCGCGCTGACCACCTTTTCCATCGCCAACGACGTGGCCAAGTACTTCGCGATCCTGCCGGCGCTGTTCGCCTCGATCTATCCGCAACTGGGCGTGCTCAACGTGATGCATCTGCAAAGCCCGCAGAGCGCGATCCTCTCGGCCATCGTGTTCAACGCGCTGATCATCGTGGTGCTGATTCCCCTGGCGCTGCGCGGTGTGCGCGTGCAAGCGGCGAGCGCGGCGGCGTTGCTGCGGCGCAACCTGTTGATCTACGGCCTGGGCGGGATTTTGGTGCCGTTCGTGGGCATCAAGGCGATCGACATGCTGCTGACCGCACTGCACCTGGTTTGAGCCCTATGACTGTCTGTGGCGAGGGCGCTTGCGCCCGTTGGACCGCGTAACGGTTCCACGTTTTGCGGCTGCTGCGCAGCCGAACGGGGGCAAGCGCCCTCGCCACGGTGGTTCTCGATTTGTTAAGGAGTTGAACATGGCTAACATCATCCGCCCGGCCCTGAGCCTGCTGGTGCTCATGACCCTGATTACCGGCGTCGCCTATCCACTGGTGGTCACTGGCGTCGCCCAAGTCGCCTTTCCCGAGCAGGCCAACGGCAGCCTGGTGTACGACGCCAGCGGAAAGGTGCGCGGCTCCAGCCTGATCGCCCAGGATTTCAGCGGTGACAACTGGTTCCACCCGCGCCCATCCGCGGGTGCCTTTGCCACGGTCTCCAGCAGCGCCAGCAACCTCGGCCCAAGCAACCCGGCATTGGCCACGCGTATCTTCGAGGACGCGAGTAAACAACTGGTGCCAAGCCAGGGGCCGGTGCCTTTGGCCTCGCTGACTACCTCTGGCAGCGGTCTTGATCCACACTTGCCACCACAGGCGATTGCCTATCAACTGGCGCGCGTGGCGGCGGCGCGGAATGTGCCGGTGTCGACCTTGCAGCGCTTGTTGGATGAGCACATTGAAAGCCCGTTGGTGGGCCCGCCGGTGGTGAATGTGCTGGCATTGAACATGGCCCTGGAAAAACTGTAAGCAGTGAAACCGCCATCGCGGGCAAGCCCGCTCCCACATTTGCAATGCAAGCCCTTGTGGGAGCGGGCTTGCCCGCGATGACGGCCTTAAAGACTGTAAATAAACACCTGAAGGAACCCCCTACATGAGCGACTCCGGCCGCGCCGATGCCTTGTTAGCCGATCTGCCCCGCAACGGCCGTGGCCGGCTCAAAGTCTTTCTCGGCGCCGCGCCGGGGGTGGGCAAGACCTACGCCATGCTCCAGGCCGCCCATACGCAGCTGCGCCAGGGCGTCAAACTCATCGCCGGGGTGGTCGAAACCCATGGCCGCGCCGAGACCGAAGCGCTGCTCAGCGGCCTGCCGCAGCAACCGCTGTTGCGCAGCGAATACCGCGGCGTGATGCTCGAAGAGATGGACCTCGACGGCCTGCTCGCCGCCAAACCCAAGCTGGTACTGGTGGACGAACTGGCCCATAGCAACGCCCCTGGCAGCCGGCATGAAAAGCGCTGGCAAGACATCCAGGAGCTGCTCGCCGCTGGCATCAACGTGTTCACCACGGTAAACGTCCAACACCTGGAAAGCCTCAACGACCAAGTGCGCGGCATCACCGGCGTGCAAGTGCGCGAAACCCTGCCGGACTGGGTGCTGCAAGAGGCCGACGAACTGCTGTTGATCGACCTGCCTTCCCGTGAGTTGCTCGAGCGCCTGCGCGACGGCAAGGTGTACGTGCCGGAACAAGCCCGCGCCGCCATCGACGCGTTTTTCACCCAGACCAACCTGATGGCCCTGCGCGAGCTGGCGATGCAGACCGCCGCCGCCCACGTCGACGATGACTTGGCCCAAGGCTATCGCCAGCTCGGCCAGGCCGCACCGGCTGTGCGCGGGCGCTTGCTGGTCGGCGTGGACGGCGATGCCCAGGCCGAACGCCTGGTGCGCCATGCCAGCCGCGTGGCCCAGCGTCGGCATCTGCCGTGGAGCCTGGTGCATATCGACAACGGCCGGGCGCGGGATGAGCAATCGCGTCTGCGCCTGCAAAACGCCCAGCAACTGGCCGAGCGCCTCGGCGGCGAAGTGGTGTTGCTGCGTGCGGGGGAAGTGGCCAAGACCCTGATCCAGCACGCCGCCGAACGCCGCGCCAGTTTGCTGCTGGTGGGACAGTCGCGGATGCGCTGGCACCGTCGCGTGTTCGGCGGTGGTCTGGCGGCGCGTCTGTTGCGCAATGCGCGGGGCTTGGAAATCAACGTCCTCGACAGCGACGACGTCCCCGCGCCGCCACGCCTGCCGGATGTACGTGGGTTGGTGTGGTTCGACTACGGCCTGGCGGTTGCCGCCACCGTGGTGGCGGCGGCGTTGGCCTGGGCGGTGGCCAGCGTGTTGCCGTTGCCGAATATCTCCCTGGTGTTCCTCGCTGCCGTGCTGCTGGTGGCGGTGCGCAGCAGTCTGGGGCCATCGCTGGTGTGTGCGGCGCTGTCGTTTCTGACGTATGACTTCCTGTTTATCCCGCCGAATTTTTCCTTCGCGATCCAGCGTGAAGAAGATGTGCTGACGCTGCTGTTTTTCCTGCTGATGGCGGCGCTCACCGGCAACCTCGCCGCGCGTCAACGCCGGCAGTTGCAGGCGCTGCGCGACACCCAGGAAGAAACCAGCGAGTTGCTCGACCTGTCGCGCAAACTCACCGCCGCCACCGATCGCCAGGCGGTGATCAGTGCGGCGGCCCATCACCTGGAAGGTTGGAGCGACCTCGACTTATGCCTGGTCAACCGCGACGGCCAGGGCGGTTGGACCATCGAGACCGGCGGCCCGCTGACCCTCACCGAAGCCGAACGCGCCGCCGCCGACTGGGCCTGGCAACACGACCAGCCGGCCGGCATGGGCACCGGTACCTTGCCGTTCGGGCGTTGGTGGTGGTGGCCGCTGTCGGGTGAAGAGGGCCCGTTGGGCTTGCTCGGCGTGAGTCCCAAGCCGGGCCTGGAGTTGAGCGGCCAGCGTCGCCGTTTGCTAACGGCCTTGAGCCAGCCGCTGGCGCAAGCCCTGGCCCGTGCGCAACTGGCGCAGGAGTTGGAATCGGCACGCCTGCACGGTGAAACCGAGCAACTGCGCAGCGCCTTGCTCGCGTCGGTGTCCCACGATTTGCGCACGCCGCTGACCGCCATGCGCGGCAGCATCGACAGCCTGCTGGCCCTCGGTGAAGCTATTCCGCTGGAGGATCGCCGCGAGTTGCTGGAAGGTACCCGCGATGAGGCCGAACGTCTCGACCGTTATATCCAGAACCTGCTCGACATGACACGCCTGGGCCACGGTGCGCTGAAGCTGGCGCGTGACTGGGTGGCGCCGGGTGACATCGTCGGCAGCGCGCTTGGCCGGCTGCGCGCCGTGCTGGCGCCATTGCAGGTGCGCACTGAAGTGCCATCGGGGTTGCCCTTGCTCTACGTGCACGCGGCGCTGATCGAGCAGGCGTTGGTCAATGTGTTGGAAAACGCCGCACGGTTTTCGCCCGCCCACGGGCGTTTGGACTTGAGTGCGGGGGTGTCGGATAACCAGCTGTTTTTTGCAGTTGCCGACGAAGGCCCGGGGATTCCCGAGGACGAGCGCGCGAAAATTTTCGACATGTTCTACACCGCCGCCCGGGGTGATCGCGGCGGGCAGGGCACCGGCCTCGGCCTGGCGATCTGTCAGGGCATGGTCGGCGCGCACGGTGGGCATATCAGCGTGGCCGAAGGTATCGACGGGCGCGGCACCTGCATCACCTTGTTCCTACCGTTGCCGACCCAGCCTGGCCTTGAGCGCGAGGCATGAGCTACCCTGTTTTCTCCGCCGATTCTGATTGGACACCATGAGCCAGACCGCGACGATTTTGGTCATTGATGACGAACCGCAGATCCGCAAATTCCTGCGCATCAGCCTGGCCTCCCAGGGCTACAAAGTGATTGAGGCCGGCACCGGCAATGAAGGCCTGGCCCAGGCCGCGCTGAACAAGCCGGACTTGCTGGTGCTCGACCTCGGCCTGCCGGACATGGACGGCCAGCAGGTGCTGCGTGAGTTTCGCGAATGGTCGATGGTGCCGGTGCTGGTGCTCTCGGTGCGGGCCAGCGAAGGGCAGAAAGTCGAGGCCCTCGACGGTGGCGCGAATGACTACGTGACCAAACCGTTTGGCATCCAGGAGTTTCTTGCCCGCGTGCGTGCGCTGTTGCGCCAGGTGCCGACGGGCGAGGCTCAGGAAGCGGCGTTGAGTTTCGGCCCGTTGACCGTCGACCTGGCCTATCGCCGTGTACTGCTGGACGGTGCCGAGGTGGCCTTGACCCGCAAGGAATACGCGGTACTGGCACAACTGGCGCGTCATCCGGGGCGGGTGATTACCCAGCAGCAATTGCTCAAGGACATCTGGGGGCCGACCCATACCGAAGACAGTCACTACCTGCGGATTGTGGTCGGGCATCTGCGCCAGAAGTTGGCGGATGACCCGACGCAGCCGCGGTTTATCGTGACGGAGGCGGGGGTGGGGTATCGGTTGTTGGGCGCCTAGATGTTTGGTGGCTGGGCCGGCCTCATCGCGGGCAAGCCCGCTCCCACATTTTGAAAGCGTTCACCATTGGAGTGTGGGAGCTGGCTTGCCTGCGATGGCGCCATCAGCAACACCAGAAACCTCAGCCCTGCTCGCTCTCATACCGATCCAACGTATCCCGCGCAATCTCCCGCCCCAACGCGATCAACTCCGGCGCCTTGTAAAACTCGAAAAACCGGCACACCCGCTTCGGCACGTTGATCAACACATCCGGCGGATACCCGGCGATCTTGTATTGCGCCAACGAGGTCTGCATCACCTCGAAACTCTGGTTGATCAAGTCCAGCAACGACGCCGGGCCGACGTTGTCGATGATGAACGAACCGGTCGCCGACTTCGGTGCCCCGGCGGTTTCCGGGGCGGCGGCGGGTTGTTGGGCTTCGGGTTCCGCCGAGTCCAGCCAGGGGTTGATGTCTGCGGCTTCGGCCTGCAATGCCTCTTGCTCCAGCTTCATCAACTGTTCGGCCTGTTTGCGGCGGAAGGGCAGGTGCGAACCGAGGGATTTCGCCAGGCTGTTGAAACGGCTCTTGAACGCGGGTGGGCGCTGGATCACCGGCAATTGGTAGTGCTTCTGGTTGGTGGCGTTGAGGTTGACCGCAATGATCAAGTCGCAATGGCTCGACACCACCGGCACGATCGGCAGCGGGTTGAGCAGGCCGCCGTCCACCAGCATGCGGTTGCCCTGCATCACGGGTGTAAACAGGCTGGGGATCGCCGCCGAGGCGCGCATGGCCTGGTGCAGACAACCTTCCTGGAACCAGATTTCCTGTTGGTTGGTGAGGTCGGTGGCGACGGCGGTGTAGGGGATGCGCAACTCTTCGATGTTCAACTCGCCGACGATCTTGCGGATCTGGCCGAAGACCTTCTCGCCTCGGATCGCCCCCAGGCGAAAACTCACGTCCACCAGGCGCAACACGTCGAGGTAATCGAGGCTTTCGATCCAACTGCGGTAGTCATCCAGTTTGCCGGCGGCGTAGATGCCGCCCACTACGGCGCCCATGGAGCAACCAGCGACACAGGCAATGTCGTAGCCGCGCCGTTCGATCTCCTCGATCACTCCGATATGGGCGTAGCCCCGGGCCCCGCCGGAGCCCAGCACCAAGGCAACACGTTTCTTCATGGTCCATGTCCTACAGAAGGCAGGTGCCCACAATGCACCTATTGAGGGGGCGGCTTCAATCTTCGCTGCGGGAGTGATAAGGCTCGGGTATGCTCTGGCGATAGGTAGGATCGATTTCAGGCTAGGGACAAGGCACTTTTCCAAGTAGGCAACGTCTACAACGTACGACTGTTTTTCTTTATTTTGAGGTGTCATCGATGAAAGCCTGGATGTGTGTGCCTGTGATCGTGTTGGCCCTGGCCGGTTGTGCCGGGAAAACCGCGTACCGCGACAGCTGCGGCACGCAATTGGATGCCGCCTGGCATGAGCTGGACCTGGCCAAGGCCGAAGGTTTCGCCGGTACGGTCAGTTACTCCAAGGCTCTGTCGCTGTTGACCGGCGCCAAGACTCAGCAACAGTTCGAAGCGTTTGAAGGCTGCGCCAACAAGGCCGAAAAAGCGCGTTTCTATATTCGTGAGTCGCGCGCCGGGCGTTGATCCGGGCGCTAATAGGATTTTTCATCGGGGAGTGAGGGCAGGATGTCAGCGTTGGTCGATCAGTTAGTCGCTCAGGTCATTGGCCTGGAAGTTGGGTTGCTGAGCTGCCAGGCTCGTCTTGCCGCCGTCACCGACGATGAAGCCCTGCATGATCTGCGCACCACCGTGCGCCGCCTGCGCAGCCTGTTGCGCCCCTTGCGCGGGCTGCCGGGGGTGGAACAGCTGGAGGCGGCCGCCAGCGCGGTCGGCCAGTTGACCACGCCGTTGCGTGACCGCGAGGTGCTGGCGGCGTATTTGCACCAGCACGGTCATCACCTGGCCGCCGATCGACGCCTGCGCTTGCAACCCGAGGCGTATCGGCAGGTGGCACAAGGCCCGGAGCTGGCGCACTTGCTGCTGATCCTCGATGCCTTTCCGCGCTTCATCCGCGCCTCTGAACATCAAAAACTGCTCAAGGGCCTGCGAACGCGTATCGAGAAGCGCCTGGCCAAGCAATGGCAGGCACTTGGCGCCGCGTTGAAAGACCCCGAGCACGATCGCCATCGCCTGCGCTTGTTGATCAAGCGTGTGCGTTACGCCGCCGAAGCGTATCCGGAATTGGACAAACTCCCCGCCAAAGCCCTGCCTCGCCTCAAGGGAGCCCAAGCCGCCCTGGGCGATTGGCACGACTGCTGGCAGTGGCTGGCCCAGGCCCAGCAGCAGGCGGATTTGCAGCCTTGCGTGGCGGTGTGGCAACGCACCATGGCCAAGGCGCAAGGGCAGGCGGATCGCGTGCTGGATAAGCTCAGCGCGGATTGTTTCTGAACCGTCCGGCTTTTGGCCGGAATAGGCGCTGTGCCTGGCGGGCCCGCTGGTTAAGATCGCCCATCTGTTTCTTTTGATGTGAGGTCGCCATGCGTTTCAGTGATTTGCTCGACGCCGCCCGTAGCCACCCGCAGGACGTCACCATCCCCGCCGAATGGGCGCAAGGCCGTGCCACGTTTGGTGGCCTGGTCGCCGCCTTGCAGTACGAAGCGTTGCGTGCCCAGGTGCCGGCGGATCGGCCGTTGCGCTCGCTGGCGGTCACCTTCGTCGGGCCGGTAGCGCCGGATGTGCCGGCCAGCTATCAAGTCGAAGTGTTGCGCGAAGGCAAGGCCGTCAGCCAGTTGCTCGGCCGCGTGGTGCAGAACGGTGAAGTGGCGACCCTGGTACAGGCCAGTTTCGGTGGCTCCCGCGCGTCGGAAATCACGGTGGAGAGCGAAGCGCCGCCGGTGTTCAAGCACTGGGATGAGTGCCAGGAACTGCCTTACATCAAGGGCGTCACGCCGGAGTTCATGCGCCATTTGGCGATGCGTTGGAGCGTCGGCGGTCTGCCGTTTACCGGTAACAAATCCCGCGACATGGGCGGCTGGGTCCGACTGCGTGGGGATGTAAAAGAGGAACCGCTGACCGAAGCGCACATCCTCGCCCTGGTCGACGCCTGGCCCCCGGCGTTGTTGCCGCACCTGAAAAAGCCGGCGCCGGGCAGCACACTGACCTGGACCATCGAGTTCATCCAGCCGTTGCAGGATTTGACCACCCTCGACTGGTGCCAGTACTACGTCAGCATCGAACACGCCCGTGACGGCTATGGCCATGCCGCCGCCGCGCTGTGGAGCCCGAGCGGTGCGCTGATCGCCATCAGCCGCCAGACCGTGGTGGTGTTCGCCTGATCCTCAGTGCCGATGGCGCTGCCGCCAGGCGCGCCACCAGCCACCGCTGAAGACAAAACGCGGGAAGGTCACGAATTGCTCGACCACCAACCGCTGCACGGCGTCTTTGCGATCACTGAAGGGTTCACTGGCCTGGGCTTCCAGGCTATGCCCGTGACGCTGCAAGGCCAGGCCGGCGAGGATACCGACCACGCCAATGGCAAAACTCGCCAGGCTCAGGCTGAACACGCCGGACACAATCAGCAGAAACCCGATGATGAATAGCGGCACGGCAATCAGGTGCAACGCCAGGTTGGTCGGGTGCTGATGGTTCTGTGGGTAATTGCGCCATTGCCAGGCGGGGAGATTGGGATGACGTTTGCCCATGCTGAAAAATCCTCTGTCCGTTGAAACAACTTGAACAGAGTTTAGGCAGGGACGGGCGCAGCGGCGAATCAAGGCTGGCTATAGGGGCTATAGCCAACCTTGGATGGCTTACAGCTTCAATTGCCCGATGGCTTTGCTCAATTCACCGGCCAGAGTCGCCAGTTGGTTGCTGGTGGTTGCCGAATCCACGGTTTGTTTCACGGTGTTTTCGGTGACGTCACGAATGCTCACCACCGCGCGGTTCATTTCCTCGGCGACATGGCTTTGCTGCTCTGCGGCGACGGCGATCTGAGTGTTGCTTTCACGCATCTGCGCCACGGCGCTGGTGATTTCGGCCAGTGCCGCGCCCGCTTCAAGGGCTTGTTGCACGCAGTCGTCGGCCTTGAAGGAGCTTTCCTGCATGAAGTCCACCGCATCGCGGGTGCCGGCTTGCAGCGCGGAGACCATGCGGGTGATTTCGTCGGTGGAGCTTTGTACACGTTTGGCCAGGTTGCGCACTTCGTCGGCGACCACCGCAAAACCACGGCCCATTTCCCCGGCGCGGGCGGCTTCGATCGCGGCGTTGAGGGCGAGCAGGTTGGTCTGTTCGGCGATGCTGTGGATCACGCTGACGACGCCGTTGATTTTCTGGCTGTCTTCGGCGAGTTTCTGGATCATTTCGGCGGTCTGTTGCACGCCGGTGGACAGCCCGGCAATCGAGCGTTGCACGCGGCTCACCACTTCATGGCCGCTGCCGGCGAGGGTGTCGGCGGTCTGGGACAAATCCCGCGTGGCGCCGGCGTGCTGGGCGATGTGGTAGACGGTGGCGGTCATCTCGTTGATGGCGGTGGCGGCCTGGTCGGTTTCGCTTTGCTGGCCGAGCATGCCGTGCTGCACGTCGTTCATGCTGCTGGCCAGGCGCGCGGCGCCGTCGTCCAGTTGCTGGGCAGTACGCGCCACGGTGTTGACCACCCGTTGGTAACCGGCCTGCATGGCGTTGAAGGCGCTGGCCATCTGGCCGACTTCATCCTTGCACGCCAACGGCACGCGGGCCGACAGGTCGCCGGTTTTCTCCACGTGCAGCATCACGTCCTTGAGGGTGTTGAGCTGGCTGAGCAAGAAACGGATCAGCAGCTGCGAAGCGCCGAGCATCGCCAGCATCAGGATCGCGACGGCCACGGCGTAGTTGGTGAAACGGTCTTCGAAGACCTGGCTCAGGCTGGGCGCGTAGGCCAGCACGGCGACGTATTGACCGTCGGCGCGCGCGACCACATCGGCGCCCAACAGCGGGTTAACGCCCAGCCAGGGCATGTGATTGAGTTCGATCCAGCCGGTGGCGCTGGCCAGGGCTGATAGATCCTGCTCCGCCAGTTGTGGGACTTGGCCTCGGGCAAATGTCAGCAGGTGCTCGCCCTTGGGCAGCGGTTTGTCAGCCGGCCACGCGCTGAGCAAGCGCGCCTGCGCCTGCGCGGAGGCCTGGGACGCGTCGCTGCGTGCCTGTTGTTCGAGCTGTACGGCGTACAGCACCAGCAACAAGGTGGTGATGAAGGCGACCGCGTTGACGGCCCAGAATTTGTACTTCAGCGAGATGTTGCTAAGCCAGGCACCCATGGAAGGTTTTCTCTGATAGCGGAAACAGCATTGGCAAGGTGCCATTATTGTGCCGCTATTCAACAATACCCTTTTGACATGGGTCAATGGGCCGCATCACTCCACCGCAGGCAACCGAAAAAACGCGCGGGCACAGGCGGTGCTGTGCTGGGCCAGGTCGTCCGGCGTCTCGTGGCGGTGCAGGGCGACTTCGCGCAGTACTTCGGGCAGGTAGGCCGGTTCGTTGCGGCCGTTTTTCGGCTTGGGGCGCAGGGTGCGCGGCAGCAGGTACGGCGCATCGCTTTCCAGCATCAGGCGGCCTCGGGGAATTTCCCTGACCAGCGGGTGCAGATGCGTCCCACGGCGCTCGTCGCAAATCCACCCGGTGATGCCGATGTGCAGGTCGAGGTCCAGGTAGCTGAACAACGCCTGCTGTTCGCCGGTGAAGCAATGCACCACGGCGGCAGTGAGGTGGTCGCGGTAGTCCTTGAGGATCTCCAGCAGGCGCTGATTGGCGTCACGCTCATGGAGGAACACCGGCAGCTTCAGCTCGACGGCCAGGGCCAGGTGTTCTTCGAGGACTCTTTCCTGCTGCGGGCGCGGTGAGAAATCGCGGTTGAAATCCAGCCCGCATTCGCCCACCGCGCGCACCCGGCTCTCGCCGAGCAAACTGCGCAAACGTTGGGCGCTGTCGCCGTTCCAGTCGCTGGCGCTGTGGGGGTGGATGCCGGCGGTACAGAACAGGCGTTGACCGCTGTCATCAAGCTTTGCGCAGAGTTCCAGGGCCTGTTCGCTGCCCTCGACACTGGTGCCGGTGAGGACCAATTGTTGCACGCCAGCGGCGTACGCACGCTCGAGTACGCCCTGGTGCTTCTCGTCGAAACTGGGGTTAGTCAGGTTGACGCCGATATCAATGAGTTGCATGGTGCTATCTCCGCCTGCGGCCGGAAAGCATATCAGAGCTGTAGATTTATAAGAAAATCGAAGAACTACAACGAGTTATCGCTGTCTTTGAACGTCGCAAGTGACATCGCGGTTGGCCTCACGCTTCGCCCTGTGTCACCGTTGCGCGCTTTTTCAGCGCTTCAAGTGCTCTGTTTCTGACTCCCACCGCCTCGTTTTTCGCGAGGACGTTGGCCAGTACTCTTACCGGAGAGCGGATGATCCGACCCTCGGCGTTGCTAGTGTTGTGCCTGACGTTACTGCTGCCCATGGCGGCGGTCGCGCGCCTGGACGGGCCGCTGGAAGTGACCAAGCCCGGCAAGGTCCGTGACCTGGCCGAGATTCGCTCCAGCCGCACCTTGCGGGTGTTGGTCAACCAGAGCCGCAACAGTTCCGGTGAAATCCAGGGCCAGGCCATCGGTGTCGAATACCATCGCCTGCGCGCCTTCGAGCAATACCTGAATGGCCACGCCCGTGATGGCCAGGAAATCAACCTCAAGATCATCCCCAAGGCCAAGGACCAACTGCTCGGCGCGTTGGCCCGTGGCGAAGGTGATCTGGTCGCCCCCGGCGAGCTGCTCGACGTCAATGCCGCGCACAAGATCAGCACCAGTGACCCGATTGCCAGCGGTGTGCCGTTGTGGCTGGTGGGTGTGAAGGGCGAGCGGCGGTTCACCAAGTTGGAGCAGTTGTCCGGGCGCACCCTGGCCTTGACCACCGGCAGCGCGGCGGCGGATGCGATCAGCCAGGTCAACCAGAAACTGGCCCTGCACAAACAGCCGCCGATCAAGGTGGAATGGGTGGACCCGACCCTGGCTGTGGAAGACGTGCTGGAGATGGTACAGGCGGGTATTTTCCACCTGACCATTGTGGAAAAGCCGATTGCCGAACGCTGGGCGAAGATCCTGCCCAAGTTGCGCTTCGACAAGCAGGTGGCCATCAGCGAGCCGGGCGACGAATACTGGTTCGTGCGCCAGGACGCGTCGATGCTGCGGGCCAGCATTGATCGATTTCTCAAGACCTATCACACCCCATCCGACCAGGACGTGGCGTTCCAGCGCATCTATCGACGCCTCTATCAAGTGCGCAACCCGCTGGCGCGGGTCGAGCGCCAGCGCCTGGAAAAACTGCGCCCGGTCTTGCAGAAGCACGCCCGCGAGCAGGGCATGGACTGGCTGAACCTTGCCGCGCTGGCCTTCAAGGAGTCCGCCCTCGACCCCGGCGCGCGCAATAGCGGTGGGCCCACTGGGCTGATGCAGATCACCCCGTCGGCGGCCCAGCGGGTGGGCGTCAACAATATCGAGAGCCTCGATAGCAACGTGCAGGCGGGCGCCCGCTACCTGGCGATGATCCGCCGCAAGTTCTTCGCCAGCCCCAAGCTGAACGAGCGTGAGCGCATGGCGTTTGTATTGGCGGCTTACAACATGGGCCCGGAGCGGGTGCAGGGGATGCGCACCGAGGCCAAGCGGCGGGGGCTGAACCCCAACCAGTGGTTCTTCCAAGTTGAGAGGATTGCCATGGAGCAGGTGGGGATGGGGGGTGTCAGCTATGTTAATAGCGTCAACAAGTATTACTTGGCGTTCGATCGGGAGCGCGAATCCCTGGAGCCGCCTGCGCCGAAAGTCGCCTCACGGAAGTGATCGATTTAATCGATATTAATAAGGCATTTTTTCGGCTTTTATCATTCCATAAACTGATTAATATGGCGGCCAACCAACCCCTACTTCAAAAAGGATTCTTACCATGAGCCCACTGATCAAAAACCTCCTGAGCACCCGCGCCGGCTACGGCCTGACCATCCTGCGCATCGTTGTCGGCATTATCTTCGCCGCTCACGGTTCGCAAAAACTCTTCGGCTGGTTCGGCGGCTATGGCTTGGCGGGTACGGCGCAGTGGATGGAAAGCATCGGCCTGGCACCGGGTACCCTGATGGCACTGTTGTCTGGCGGGACTGAATTCTTTGCCGGCCTGGCGCTGATCATCGGTTTGCTGGTGCGTCCAGCGGCGCTGGGGCTGACCATTCTGTCGGTGGTTGCGATCTTCTCGGTGCACATCCACAACGGTTTGTTTATGGCCAACAACGGTTATGAGTTTGCACTGGCCTTGCTGGGTGGCTCCCTGGCCGTGCTGTTTGAAGGTGCCGGCAAGCTGTCCGCCGACCGCGCCATCGCCAACTGACAGACCTGCAACCCCCTGAACAGGCCCGCCGCGTGCGGGCCTTTTCGTTGCGCGCAATTCTTGACATGGCCCTGTCGGCTTCTCTAGGATGCCCGCTCATGCGCCGATTTAAACAGCTAATTGCGGGGCGCCATGGGTGGTTGTTTATGCTCGGTCCAGCGTACACAGTCCCGATAGAAGTGCTGTTTCCGACTCAGGAGCAGGCTTCGAAATACCGCTAAAGCGCTGGTTCGGTGTTGCCTCTCACCTGCCCGCAGACTTTTGAGGCAGAGACACGACACGATGAATGCACTGCACCCCCTCATACGCCTGGCCCCGATCACTGCGGACCTGACCCAGCGCAATCCGAAAATCCTGCTGGGCGGCAAGCACCAGCCGACGTTGCTGCGTTATCTCGATGGCTGGCCACGCCGCACCGGCCGACCTTCGGCGTTCCTGATCCAGTTTGTCGAAGACGGCGATTCCCTCGCGCGGTTTGCCAACAACAGCTTTGACCTGGCCGTCATCCAGGCCCCCAGCGCCGCTGACGCGCAAGAAGTCATCCGCCAGCTCACGCGCATTGCCCGGCAGGGGCTGATCGCTCGTCGTTAAACCTGCAAGGGCAGTGGCCGCCGGCGATGCTGCCAGCGAAACAGCGCCCAGGCGCTCAGGCATAGCAGCAGCGGCAACGGCACAATCACCAACAGCTTCACGCCCAGTATCCAACGCTGCAGTGGCTTGTATGCGTCCACCTTCAACGTTTGCAGTTCCATCGCCAAGCGCAGGCGCTCCTTGTTGAGCGCTTGTAGTTGGGTGCTGGTATCGACCGCTTCGGTTCCGAGGGTTGTGATGGGCGGGTTCAAGCGTTGCCATTCCTGTTCCGCCTGGGCCAGGCGTCGCTCTAACTCGTCGGCCTGGTCCTGATAGGCACGCGCAGCGGTGTTCTGCAGGTTTTCGACGACGTGCAAGCCGTAGTTCGCCATGGCGCGAGGGCGAATGTTGGCGAGCGCCTCAGGCGCAGCAAGATTGTCCAAAGTGTTCAGCACAAACAGGTGATTGCTCAATTGCGGTGTGCGGGTCGGGCTCAGCGTGAGCATGTCCGTGTCGGCGACCACCACCACATGGATCTGCGCGGCCTTCTGCAACCCGGGTGGCTGCTCGCCGACGCCGTCAGGAAACGCCGAATACGCAGGCCCCTCGAGGCGCGCTGCGATGACATGGCGCTCACGGTGCGGCAGCGGTTCGCCGGGACGCCGGTTTACCGCAAGGTTGTTGGCGTCCAGCAGTGCCGACTGTTCGGAGCTTTGCAGCAACGGAGTGAAACGGGTTCGGCTTTTGTGCAGCGCGAAGAGCGCGCCGCTGCTTGCAAGGGTCACTGAATCCAGGCGCCAACTGCTGACGTCGTTCCTGGTCATGGCCTGTCTTGGCAGGGTCAACCGGGTCGGATCACTGCCTGGAGGCTCATGTGCGGCATAGCGGCTGTCGATCAGCACCAGGTCGGCGGGCATGCGCACGCCCCAGCTCGCCAGCAGCCCGTCCAGCTTGGTGCTGGCGGGCGGGGCGTCGGTATCCAGGGCGCTAAGCGGATCAATGAACATCATCAGCTTGCCGCCGCCCAGCACGAATTGGTCAATGGCGTACAAGGTTTGCTCGGGCAGCCTGCGCGGGTGCACGAGCATCAGGGTCTTGAAGTGGCTGGGGATACGGTCGAGCTCGGCAGGCAGGTCGACGAGGTTCACATGTCGATGCAGTTCGCGCAGCAGCGCCGCGGCCGGGGTCTTGATCGGCTGTCCTGACAGCAGGCCGATAGTGGCGGGCTGCGGTTGCGACAATTGGCTGATCAAGTGACTGATTTCATATTCCAGCAGCGCCGCCCGGTCGGGATTGAAGGATTCGATCCGTCGCGCGGCCTGGCCATTGCGAGTGCCGATGAGGCCGAAGAATCCTTCGCTATCGTCGAGGCCGTATAACCCGGCTCTGTAGGCATCGTCCGAAAGGTCGCCAGGGTCGATGATGTGCAGGTTGATCATGCCGTTTGCGGCGGTTTCGAACGCTTTGAGCATCTTTTCAACATAAACGGCGTAGCGCTTGCTGGCAGCGCTCTTTTTCGGGTGATGGCGTGCGTTGAAGTAGTAAAGGTCCACCGGGCTTTCCTGGGCGGCCAGCAGATGCAGCACGGCAGGCGAAAGAGTGTTGGTTTTCAAGGCTGAGGGGTCCCAGCGCAGGTCAGGCAGCTTGACTGCCCATACCAGGTTGAAGGCCAGGAACAGTAAGGCTATGACGATAAGTGTCATGCTGGCACGCAGTGCAGATCCCATCGATAGCCCCCCTCAGCTTTTTTTGTAGTTGAGAACAATGGTTGTTGCAGCAAGCAAGGCAATTGTCAGGCTGATGAAATAAAGCATGTCGTGCAGCGCCAATGCGCCATGATCAATCATCCCAAAACGTATGAGTGGACTCAGGGCGGTGAGGCTTTCGACTATCCAAATGGGCGCTTGATGTTCCAGCGCATCAAGCACTGATGACAGTCCGCTGATCGTTAATAACAGGCTCAGTGTCAGCACAGATGTCAGTAGTCGTTGGTGACTGAGGGCACACATGAAGCAGCCGATGGACAGATAACTTGCCGCCAATAAACCGCTGACCAGATATTGCGCGGCGATTACGCTGTTATCCACTGTGCCCAGCATGTTGACCATCACAACGAGGGGAAACGTCAGCGCCAATGTCAGGGCGACGACAGTCCAGGCTGCGAGAAACTTCCCGATAACCAGCTCTGCCGAGCTGACAGGCAATAGTTTAAGTAGTTCGCTGAGACCGGTCTGTTGTTCGTCCGTCCATAACTGGATCGACAGCGCCGGGATGAGTAGCAGATACAACCAGGGGTGCCACTCAAAGAAGTTTTGCAAATCGCTGCTGTTTTGTTCCAGTAGCCCGAGGGTGTCCAATCCGAGTGTCGTGGACAGTGCCAGGAACATTGCGATGCTCAGGTAGGTGGCCGGTGCGCGCAGGTAGCGGGTCAGCTGGAGTTTGAAAACAGGCAGCAGCAGGTTCAAAGCGAGGCCTCTTGGCTCAGTTGGTGGACCACATCGTTCAGGCGGCCGGTCTCCAGCGTCAGCGAGGTTATGGGCCATTGCCGTGTGGCGATCAGTGTGCTGACGGCGGGGTAGATGGAGTGGCCGGGCATGGCGAGCACCGTGACGGTGCGAGGGGCATGGCGGTGTTCCTCGATACCGGCAACACCGGGCAGAACCGCCAGCGCCAGCAGGTCCAGGGGCGCGTCCGACGCCAGGGTGATGGCCCTGAAGTGGCGGGAACTGCGCTGAAGCTCGGGCATTGGCATGTCCGCCAGCAGGCGCCCTTTTCCGAGGACCAGTGCGCGCGTGCAGATGTTGGACAGCGCTTCGCCATCGCGTGCGGCGACGATCACGGTCATGTCCTCGGCCAATGATTGGATCAGCGCCCGAACCTTGTCCTGCTGATGGGGGGCGAGGCCCTCGATGGGTTCATCCAGCAACAGCACGCTGGGGTCATGCAGGATGGCCTGGGCCATTGCAACTTTGCGTTGCAGGTCGTTGGGCAGCGTGTTGAGCGGGTAGTCGAGTACCGCCGACAGCTCCAGGCGGGCCGCAGCCTGCTCGATGTGCCAACGTTTTTCGGACCCGCGCAATTTGCGCAGGGTCGCCAGGAGATTCAGGAAGCGGCTGACAGACATAGTTGGGTGGCAGGGATTTGATTGAGGTTGGTAGCCCACTGCCTGGCCTATTTGAAGCGGATGGGTGTGCGTATTGAAATCGAGAATGTTCACCTGCCCGGCACAGGGTTTGACCAAACCGGCCACCAGCTTCAGGAGTGTGGTTTTGCCCGCACCTTCGAGCCCGAATAGCCCAATACATTCCTGGCGTTGGGCAGAGAATGAGAGTGGCTGGATCACACTTTTCGGGCCGAGTTTTTTTGTCAGATTACTTATCGCAATCATTAGGCTGTCCTGCTGGATCGGTTTGTCGATGGAGGGGTAGCAACAAGCACTTTGGCTGACGTATGTGCAGGCTCGGGTTAAAAAATATTACGTTCAATGAGGGGGCTTTGAAATCCGGTCTTGAATTTATAAGCCAAATCCTACGTTTGTATTTGAGATGTGCTGAAACAATTGTTGCGTGTGTGACGTTTCAGATGGCAGTTGTTTTTTTGGTGTGTAATTTATGTTTATTCGCCGTGATGAGGTCCGATGACCATGATGCTTCTACGTACTCTTGTTCTTGCACGATCCGGTGAGGATGCGCCGGTCAACGGTGCACTGCTTTGTAGTTTTGCTGTACCCCAGATAGGTTGTAATTTTCTGGTTTATAGCTTGGATGAAGAAGCGGAGCCTGGTAGTTCCAGGGTATATATTGCTGTTTTGCGTAAGAAACTTGAGCGGTATTACTTGGGCGCTGTTGATGCGCCGGAAGAGTTGCAGTTGGCAATGCAGGTCTTCAAGCAAATATTGACGTGGGCGGCCTCCGGGACGAATCCCGGTGACTTGACGGATACACAGATTCCTTATCACTTTGTGGATTTGAAAGGCTGCAAGTTACCTCCTGCAAGACCGGAGGATCATCACTCCCTGATCATCAAGAAAGCCCTGGTGATGAAAGTCATCACCCTTGGAATGTCCAGCCCCGCGCAACCGGCGATCGAAAGCGCGACGTTGATCGTGCCCTCCATTCGTTTCTCATCAAAAATGAGTTCTGGCCCCAGGGTCGTGAGTCCAGCCGAGCCGGCCCAGGGGGACGCACCTGAATGCCACAGCGAAGAGCCGCAACCGATGCCTGTGCAAACATCGCAGGCCAATGTGTCGACTGAGCCTGTTGCGCCGAGTGAGCCTGAGGTGCCGGTGCCGCCCCAACTGCCGGTGGCGGCGGACAATAATGTGTTGTTCGAGATGGATAGCACGTTGAATAACCTCGCCCGTGTCGCGCAGGAGTTGACCCAGCAAAAGCGCGCGGTAATCGAGCGTGAGGCCGCGCTTGAGCAATGGCAGAGCCGCTTGCAGCAGGAGCAACATCAACTGGAGGAAAAGACCCGGGAGGTCGAACAGCGCAGTGCGCAATTGCACGAGCAGTCGGTGGCTGTCAGCCAGCAGGCTGAAGCGATGAATGTGTTGATTGCCCAGGCATCGGGCATGCGGCAGAGTCTGCGGGGTATGCTGCTCGAGCTGGACCAGGTGCTGGATCGATAGTCTGGTCTGGCTACTTTCCAGGGTTCATTTATCATCGACGCCAGCCAGTCGACGCCGGGGCTTGATTCCCTGGCGCATCGGCACCTACGGATATTGCCTGGGGATGCAAGCGTTTGAGTACCAAGCTGATTACCAAAGAAGGTCATGAGGCGCTGAAAAAAGAGCTGGATTATCTGTGGCGGGAAAAACGTCCGGACACCACGCGCAAAGTGACCTGGGCCGCGTCGCTGGGGGATCGCAGCGAAAACGCCGATTACCAGTACAACAAGAAACTGCTGCGTGAGATCGACCGCCGCGTGCGCTACCTGCGCAAGCGCCTGGAAGACATGCGCGTCGTGGAGTACATGCCGGAGCAGGAAGGCAAGGTGTTTTTCGGTGCCTGGGTCGACATCGAAAACGAGCAGGGTGAAACCAAGCGCTTTCGTATCGTCGGTTATGATGAGATCTATGATCGCATGGACTACATCTCCATCGACTCACCCATGGCCAGGGCGTTGCTGCGCAAGGAAGTCGACGATGAGGCCTTGGTGCAGACCCCAAGCGGTGAAGTGTGCTGGTGGATCACCGGTATCGAATATGTGAAGTAGGCCAGAACGGCCCGCACCCTGGGCAGGGTGCGGGCCGTTGGCGTTTCAGCCCTCGCGCAGCACGGTCAGTGGGCTGGCGTTCAGCGCGCGACGCGTGCCGAATACGCCGGCAGCGCCGATCAGTACGGCACCGATCACCGGCAGCAGCAACAGCCACGGATGAGGGTGCCAGGCCAGGTCAAAGGCGTAGCGGTACAACACCAGCGTCACCAGTTCCGTGCCCAGCGCCGCCAGCAGCCCGCTGACCGCGCCCAGCAACCCGAACTCGATGCGCCGCGCCTTGACCAGCAACTTGCGTTCGGCACCCAGTGCGCGCAGCAGCGCGCCCTGGCGAATGCGCTCATCCAGGGTGGCCTGCAAACCGGAGAACAACACCGCCATCCCCGCCGCCAGCACAAACAACAGCACGTACTCCACCGCCAGCGTCACTTGGGCGAGGATGCTGCGCAGCTGTTCCAGCAGGGCTTCGACTTGCAGGATCGTCACCGCCGGAAATGCACGGGACAGGTCGACAATCTGCTGGTCGTGCCCAGGTGCCAGGTAGAAGCTGGTCAGGTAAGTCGCCGGCAGGTTCTTCAAGGTACCCGGCTGGAAGATCATGAAGAAGTTGGGTTGGAAGTTGTCCCAGTTGATGGTCCGCAGGCTGGTGACCCGCGCCTCGCGGTTTTCGCCGCCGACGGTGAACACCAGGTGGTCATTGAGCTTGAGCTTGAGGCTCTCGGCCACTTTGGCTTCCACCGACACGCCTGGAATCTCATCGGTCGGCTGTTGCGACCACCAGGCACCGGCCGTCAGGACGTTACCCGGCGGCAGGTCGGCGGCCCAGGTCAGGCTCAGGTCCCGCTGCACAGCTCGGTCGCCGCTGGAGTCCTTGCTGACAATCGCCTGCACCGCCTCGCCGTTGATGCTGATCAAGCGCCCCGGTACCACCGGATACAGCGGCGCCGATTGGGCTTGCAGGGCGAGCAGGCGGGCACTGAAGGCTTCGGTGTCGGCTGGCAGGATATTCAATGCGAAGTAGTTGGGCGCGTCCTCTGGCAGCTGGTTTTGCCAGGTGTCGAGCAACTCGCCACGCAGCAGTGCGATCAACCCCATGGACAGCAGGATCAAGCCAAACGCAAGGGACTGGCCGGCGGCTGCCAGCGGGTGACGCAGCAATTGGCCCAGGCCCAGGCGCCAGGGCAGCGATGCGCGGGCCAGCAGCTTACGCAGACTTTGCAACAACAGCAGGAGCAAGCTGCCAAGGATCAACGCGGCAAGCACACCGCCACCAAGCAAGGCGAAGGTGAGCACCAAGTCAAGGCTCAGGCGCCACATGATCAGGCCCAGGGCGAACAGGGCCGCGCCGTAGACCATCCAGGTGCTGGATGGAATCGGCAGCAGGTCGCGGCGCAGCACTCGCAACGGCGGCACACGGCCCAGGGCCGCCAGTGGCGGCAAGGCGAAACCGGCGAGGGCGACCAGCCCGGTGCCGATTCCGGCAACGGCCGGCAGCAGCCCGCCGGGTGGCACGTCCGCCGGCAGCAGGTCATGCAGGAAGTAGAACAGGCCAAATTGCGCGAGCCAGCCGAGCACGGCACCCGCCAGGCTGGCCAGCACGCCGAGCACGCTCAGTTGCAGGCTGAACAGCAGCATCGCTTCACGCCGCGACAAACCAAGACAGCGCAGCAGCGCGCTGGCATCGAAGCGCCGGCTGGCAAAGCGGTTGGCCGACAGCGCCACGGCCACGCCCGCCAGCAATACTGCCACCAGGCTGGCCATGTTCAAGTAGCGTTCGGCCTTGCCCAGGGCGCCGCCGATCTGCTGGTTGCCGTCCCGTGAATCCTGCAAGCGCTGGTTGGCGGCGAGTCCCGGCTTGATCAAGTCCCGATAGGTTTGCAGGGCGGTGCTGTCGGGCGGTGCCCGCCACAGCTCGCGGTAGCTGACCCGGCTGCCGGGCTGGACCACGCCGGTGGCCTCCAGGTCAGCCAGGTTGATCATCACCCGCGGCGTCAGGCTGTAGAAGTTGCCAGCGCGGTCCGGCTCATAGGTCAGGATGCGGGCCAGACGCAGGGTCTTCATGCCAACATCGATGCTGTCGCCGACCTTGAGGTTCAGCGCCGTCAGCAGCCGCGCTTCCACCCAGGCCTCGCCGGGTTTCGGGCCGCCACCGGGGGTTTCAGCGGCGAACGGTTCGGCCGCGCTTTTCAGTTCGCCGCGCAGCGGGTACTGCTCGTTGACCGCCTTGATGCTGGACAGCTGGATGCCGTTGTCGGTCGCAATAACGCTGGAAAACTCGACGATACGTGCATGGTCCAGGCCCAGTTCGGTTCCGGTGCGGATTTGCTCGGGGCGCGCCGGTGAGCTGCCTTCGAGCACCAGGTCGGCGCCGAGGAACTCAGTGGCGCGCAACAGCATGGCGCCGTTGAGGCGTGCGCCGAAGTAACCGATGGCGGTGCTGGCGGCCACGGCCACCACCAGGGCGAAGAACAACACGCGCAATTCGCCAGCGCGGGCATCGCGCAGTAATTGGCGCATGGCCAGGCTGAACAGGCGCAACAGCGGCAAACGTGCCATCAAGGCTCCAGGGGCGCGACCATCAGGCCGGCTTCAAGGCGGATCAGGCGCCGGCAGCGGTGGGCCAGGCGCTCGTCGTGGGTGACCAGCACCAGGGTGGTGCCGCTTTCTTTATTGAGTTCGAACAGCAGGTCGCTGATGCGCTCGCCGGTGTGGCTGTCGAGGTTGCCGGTGGGTTCATCGGCAAACAGTACGTCCGGTTCGGCGGCGAACGCGCGGGCAATCGCCACGCGTTGTTGTTCGCCGCCGGAGAGCTGGCGTGGCGAGTGGGTCAGGCGCTGGCCCAGGCCGACACGCTCGAGCAGGTGGCGGGCACGTTCGCGGGCGTCTTTGCGGCCATCCAGTTCCAGCGGCAGCATCACGTTTTCCAGGGCATTGAGGCTGTCGAGCAGTTGGAATGACTGGAAGACAAACCCCACGTGTTCGGCGCGGATGCGCGCGCGCTGGTCTTCATCGAGGGTGCTCAAGGCTTGGCCGGCGAGGGTGACTTCGCCGCTGCTGGGCAGGTCGAGGCCGGCCAGCAGGCCGAGGAGGGTGGATTTGCCGGAACCGGAGCTGCCGACGATAGCCAGGCTATCGCCCTTGTTCAGTTCCAGGCTCAGTTCGTGCAGGATAGTCAGTTCACCTTCCGCGCTGGGAACCACTTTGCTGAGGTTCTGCGCGGTGAGAATGCTTGCGCCCATGGAGAATCCGATGCGAATGTGGTTTTTGAGTGCTGGCCTGGCCTTGATGTGCATGGCCCAGAACGCAGCGGCGGGTACAGTCCTGATCGTTGGCGATAGTATCAGTGCCGGTTTCGGCCTGGATACCAGCAAAGGGTGGGTCGCTTTGCTGGAGCAACGGCTCAAGAGCGAAGGTTTCGACGATAAAGTGGTCAACGCTTCCATCAGCGGCGACACCAGTGCCGGAGGCCTCGCGCGGCTGCCGGCGGCGCTTGCAGAGCATAAGCCGGACGTGGTGGTGATCGAGTTGGGCGGCAATGACGGCCTGCGCGGTCAGCCGCCGGCGCAATTGCAACAAAATCTTGCTTCGATGATTGACCACTCCAAGGCGATTGGCGCCAAGGTGCTGTTGCTGGGCATGCAACTGCCGCCCAATTACGGCCCGCGCTACACCAACGCGTTTGCCGAAGTCTACGGCAGCCTCGCCAAGGAAAAAGCCGTGCCGCTGGTGCCGTTTTTCCTTGAAGGCATCGGCGGTCACCCGGAGTTGATGCAGGCCGACGGCCTGCACCCGGCGGTCGGCGCCCAGGCCAAGTTGCTGGAAAATGTCTGGCCGACGCTAAAACCGCTGTTATGACGCTTTTCTACCGGCAGGCTTTCGGCTAAGGTGGCGCCCCCCCGATCTGGAGCCCCCGATGTCACGCCCTGCCTGGTCCCTGTTCAACTACCAACTGATCGAGCCTGACGAGCAGCTGGATCTGTTCGCCTGCCAGGAAGTCCGGGTACATCTGGTGGCACGGCAATTGGAGCTGGGCGGCACGATCGACCGCACGCTGTGCGGCACCTTGCTGCCGGCTCAGCCCCGTTGGTCATCGGTGGACCGTGCGATTTTCCAGGACCAACGGCTGTGCCCGTTGTGTCGGGCGATCCTCGAATCCCAGAAGCGCGGTACACCGCTGATCTGGCCGGAGCTGCGCTTCGAGTAGAAGCGGGGCGGATTGATGCTCCCTGCGTGCTTCACGTATACAATCAGTTTTTTCCCTACCCGTCGTTCTGCGAAGGATTTTCCGGATGTTGTCGCGCCTTTCCGTCGTCACTTGCTGCCTGTCTCTTGCTGCCCTTTGCGCGGCCGGTCCTGCATTAGCCCTGCAATTGCCGTTGCCGCCACCGGGTGAAGACATCGTGGGCCAGGTCCAGGTGATCAAGGCCAAGTACGAAGACACCTTTGCCGACCTGGGCACCACCTACGACCTGGGGTATTCGGAGATGGTCGCGGCCAACCCGGGCGTGGATGCCTGGCTGCCGGGCGCGGGCACCGAGATCGTGCTGCCGACGCGTTTCATCCTGCCGCCGGGGCCACGGGAAGGCATCGTGATCAACCTGGCCGAGTACCGCCTCTACTACTATCCGAAGGGGCAGAACGTCGTCTATACCTTCCCGCTGGGGATTGGCCGTGAGGGTTGGGGCTCGCCGATTGCCCATACCAGCATCATTGCCAAGACGCCGAACCCGACCTGGACACCACCCGCGTCGATCAAGGCCGAGCACGCCGCCAATGGTGATCCGCTGCCCAATGTGGTCCCGGCCGGGCCGAACAACCCGCTGGGGCCCTTCAAGTTCACCCTGGGCACGCCGGGTTACCTGATCCACGGCTCCAACATGAAATTTGGTATCGGTACGCGTACCAGTCACGGCTGTTTCCGCATGTTCAATAACAACGTGCTGGAAATGGCCGGCATGGTGCCAGTGGGCACGTCGGTGCGCATCATCAACGACGCCTACAAGTTCGGCAGCGCTGGCGGCAAGGTCTATCTTGAGGCGCATACACCATTGAATGACGACGGTACGCCGTCGGTGGTCGACAAGCACACGGCGGTGATCAACGCCTTGCTCAAGCGCGAAGACATGGCCAATAACCTGCGGGTCAACTGGGATCAGGTCCGTGATGTGGTCGCCGCGGAAGATGGTTTGCCGACTGAGATCGGCGTGCCCGGTGGCGCATCCGTCGCTGCAAGCGCACCGATCGATCTGCAACAGTAAACTGGCTGGATCCACAGCCCGCCACGGCCTTGCGCTGCGGCGGGCTTTTTATTGCCTGGGATTCAGGGCTGAAATCCGGGCAATAAAAAAGCCGACCCATAAATGGATCGGCTTGATAACAACCCCGAAGGATTATTACTTGCGGCTAGCTTTTTCAAGCATGCGCAGTGCGCGCTCGTTAGCTTCGTCAGCAGTCTGTTGTGCTTTTTGAGCAGCAGCCAGAGCTTCATCAGCTTTACGGTAGGCTTCGTCTGCACGAGCCTGGGAGCGAGCTGCTGCGTCTTCAGTTGCAGTCAGACGAGCTTCGGTTTCTTTGGAGACGCTGCTGCAACCGGTAGCCAGAACTGCGGCCAGAGCCAGAGCAGAGAATTTCAGAACGTTGTTCATCGTGTTCCCCTTCAAGGACTTTCTATTAAATGGCTACTTTCTCCGAGTGAGCTAATAGCCGGCGTACATACTACCCATTACTTGTAGTAAGTAAACTGACGTAGCGCAAGAAGCAAAAAAAATTCTCGCGCCGAATCTATTTTGGCTAGTCTTTTGGAGGTTTGTATAAAAACTGTTCAATTTTTTTCAAGCGAATGACCATGTGAGCCCGGCTGAGAGGTCCGGCCCGCATGCGTTGGTTCGGCTAAGCCGGTATAGACTTATATATCGATGTTGATTCTTTTGTTCAGCTGGCCGTAACCCGGCCTGGCATCTTTTGCGCATGTAGAGGTGACTTTAAGAGCGCCTGTTCGTCTCAAGCTTCAACTGCCGGCAATGTTCAGGCGTTCGATCACCGGTTGATCGATGCCCTTTCTATAACCGCCAGCCGTTGGGGATGACGAGAGCGCCTTGAGCAATGACAGGATTGGTGCCTACTATCTCACTGCGTGCTGGTTGTGAGCGCCAGAGGTTTCTCGTTGTCGAAACCGGCACGGGGTGGCGTAGATGTTCCTTCGCCGGAAAAACATCGGTAAGGTAGGGGTCAGAATCCAAGACCCGCGAGGAGTAGTGATGAGCGAGGCGTTGTCCATCCACCATGACCAGGCAGGTCATCAGTTCGAGACCAATGTGGACGGTCATCGTGCCTACCTGACCTACATGGACCTCGGTAAGCAGACCCTGGACATTTATCGGACCTTCGTGCCCAACGCACTGCGCGGCCGTGGGATTGCCGCGGCGCTGACCGAGGAAGCCCTGAAGTTTGCCGAAGAGTCCGGCTATACAGTGATACCGTCCTGCTCCTATGTCGAACGCTACATGGAGCGCCATCAGCGCCATGCCGCGAAGCTGTAAGGCATAAAACACCAGCATGAAAAACGCCGGGCTTAGCCCGGCGTTTTTGTGTGCGCAATCCAGGTTCAGTTGCGTTTGCGGGTCGGCAAGACGTCCTTGAGCTTGGCATGCATGCTGCGCAGGGTGTTTTCGGTGGCCGCCCAGTCGATGCAGGCATCGGTGATCGACACACCGTACTGCAAGTCGGCAAGGTCTTTTGGAATCGCCTGGCAACCCCAGTTCAGGTGGCTCTCGACCATCAGGCCGATGATCGACTGGTTGCCTTCGAGGATCTGGTTGGCGACGTTTTCCATCACCAGCGGCTGCAGGGCCGGGTCCTTGTTGGAGTTGGCGTGGCTGCAGTCGACCATGATGTTCGGTTTGATCTTGGCCTTGTTCAGTGCCTGCTCGCACAGCGCAACGCTGACCGAATCATAGTTGGGCTTGCCGTTGCCGCCGCGCAACACCACGTGACCATAGGCGTTGCCCTTGGTGGTGACGATGGACACGCCACCTTCCTGGTTGATCCCCAGGAAACGGTGCGGGCTGGAAACCGATTGCAGCGCGTTGATCGCCACGGTCAGGCCGCCGTCGGTGCCGTTCTTGAAACCCACGGCCGACGACAGGCCGGACGCCATTTCGCGGTGGGTCTGGGATTCAGTGGTACGTGCGCCGATGGCCGACCAACTGATCAAGTCCTGCAGGTACTGCGGGGAGATCGGGTCCAGTGCTTCGGTGGCGGTGGGCAGGCCCATTTCAGCCAGGTCGAGCAGCAACTGGCGACCGATGTGCAAGCCGTCCTGGATCTTGAACGAGTCGTCCAGATACGGGTCGTTGATCAAGCCTTTCCAGCCAACGGTGGTACGCGGTTTCTCGAAATAGACGCGCATCACCAGATACAGGGTGTCGGACACTTCCGCCGCCAGCACCTTGAGGCGTTCGGCGTACTCGTGGGCAGCCTTGAGGTCGTGGATCGAGCAAGGCCCGATGACGACGAAGAGGCGGTGGTCGGTGCCGTCGAGAATGTCACGGATGACTTCGCGGCCCTTGGTGACGGTCTGCAAGGCAGCGTCGCTCAGGGGGATTTCGCGCTTGAGCTGATCGGGCGTGATCAGGGTCTCGTTGGATTCAACGTTTAGGTCATTGATCGGTAAATCAGCCATCGTGTTACTCGTCAGGGTCACGGGTGCCGGCCGCCAGCCATCCCCGTGCGGCGGAGCACAGCATGATTTGAATGCAGGGGGGAGGAACCTTAGCGCGTAATACGGGCCCGCGACAATGGGCAAAGCCCGCTTTAATCCAGTGCTGGCGCCACAAAGGCCTCGTGGGAGAACTCGACGGCATGACGCGACACCCACTCGCGGGCCAGCGCCTCGAATTGCTGGGGTGTTGGTTCGGCATCTTCGTGCTGGCGGCAGTAGCGCTCTATCCGGCATGCTTGTTCACCCATTCGTGCACCGAACAGTGCATGTTCGTCGGTAAACGCGATGCCGATGCGGTAACCGTCTTCCACCTTGCGGCACCATGCCACATAGCCTGGATAACGGGCGCTGGGCCCCAGGGATGGGATATGCAGGTCAACCGCCGTACCTTGGCGCCAGGCACGCGGCCAATGGCAGGCGATGCCGCCCAGGCCGTGAGTGAGCAGGCGTTGACGAGGGATGGCGGGAGAGGGACGTTGGATTAACTCGACGGCGACATCATCAGGGTGAGGTAAAAAACGACCCATGTACACGGACTCCGAACACCGTCCAGTTGACGGCGGTGGCAGCAGTATAGTGAAGGAACTGGAATTGACCGACCTGGATATTGACCAGCAATTGCTGGGATTGCCAGGCCTTTCGCTCGTCATATTCACCAGTGCCGGTTGTTCCAGTTGCCGCTGGGCGCGCCTGCAGTTGCCGGACTGGCGATTGCCGGTGGACCGGGTGTGCTGGGTCGATGCCGGGCACAACGGTGGTGCGGTCGAACGCTACCAGATCTTTCATTTGCCCGCGTTGTTCCTGGTGTGCGAGGGTCAATTCCTTGGGCAACTGCAGACGCGCCTGACACCGTCTGACCTTGCCAGCGCCATTGACCACGCACTTACCCGCACTCCAGAGGATTTGCCATGACCGTACAATCCCCACGCATTGGCATCATCGGCACCGGCGCCATCGGTGGCTTCTACGGCGTGATGCTGGCGCGTGCCGGCTTCGATGTGCACTTCCTGTTGCGCAGCGAATACGCTGCCGTCAGCCAGCATGGCCTGCGTCTGAACAGCACAGTGCATGGTGCATTGCACCTGCACCCGGTCCAGGCCTATGCCAATGCCGCCGACATGCCGCTCTGCGATTGGCTGCTGGTGGGCACCAAATCCACCGGCAACGTTGACCTGGCGCCGACTATTGCCCAGGTCGCGGCGCCGGATGCCAAGGTGGTGCTGCTGCAAAACGGCCTGGACGTCGAAGACAGTCTGCGCGAGCACCTGCCGGCGTCGCTGCACCTGCTCGGCGGCTTGTGTTATATCGGCGTGCACCGCTCCGGGCCCGGGGTTGTCGAGCACCAGGCCCTGGGCCGGGTCAACCTGGGTTATCACAGCGGTACCGCCGCCAATGATGAGACACGCCAGAAAGCCATTGTCGAAGCCGGCGCCGCGTTGTTTCATAGGGCGGGCATCGAGTCCCAGGCCATGGCCAATGTGCATCAGGCCCGCTGGCATAAACTGGTGTGGAACGTGCCGTTCAATGGCCTCTCGGTGCTGTTGGGCACGGGCACCACGGCCATGATGGCGGATGAATCCAGCCGCGAGCTGATCCGCGCGCTGATGGCGGAAGTGGTGCAGGGCGCCCATGCCTGCGGCCATGAGATTGCCGCCAGCTATGCCGAGCAGATGTTCGCCATGACCGAAACCATGGACGACTATTTGCCCAGCATGTACCACGATCATGTGCACAAGCGCCCGCTGGAACTGGCGGCGATCTATGCCCGGCCACTGGCTGCCGCCAAGGCGGCCGGTTGTGAGTTGCCGCGAATGCAGGCGCTCTACCAGGCCTTGAGTTTTATCGATCGGCGCAACCGCTGAGCAGGGGAGAACAGCATGGCGAAGGGATTGGGCGACAAACTGGTGCTGGCGATCTCTTCGCGGGCACTGTTCGACCTGAGCGACAGCCATAAGGTCTATCTGGCCCAAGGGGTCGAGGCCTACCGCAAATATCAGATCGAACACGAGGACGAACCCCTCGAGCCCGGCGACGCCTTTGCATTGGTCAAGAAGCTGCTGAGCCTCAACGCCAGCCTCGGTCGTGCGCGGGTCGAAGTGGTGTTGGTTTCCCGCAATAGTGCCGACACTGGCCTTCGGGTGTTCAATTCGATCCAACACTATGGCCTGGATATTTCCCGCGCCGCTTTCGTCGGCGGGCGTAGTCCATATCCTTATTTGGCCGCCTTTGGTTGTCATCTGTTTCTTTCGACCCATGCTGAAGACGTGCGCAGTGCACTCGATGCCGGTTTTGCTGCGGCGACGATTTTGTCGGGCGGCGCACGACGGGCGTCGAGTGATGAACTGCGCATTGCCTTCGACGGTGATGCAGTGCTGTTTTCCGATGAGTCGGAGCGTGTATACCAGGCTGGCGGCCTGGAAGCGTTCCAGGCCAACGAGCGTGAGTCGGCGCGTCAGCCTTTGCACGGGGGGCCTTTCAAAGGCTTTTTGGCGGCGCTCAATTTGTTGCAGCGTGAGTTCCCGGACGAGTCCTGCCCGATCCGCACGGCGCTGGTCACCGCCCGTTCGGCACCGTCCCATGAGCGGGTGATTCGTACCTTGCGTGAGTGGGATATTCGTCTGGACGAGTCGTTGTTTCTTGGTGGGCTGGAGAAGTCCGCGTTCCTGGAGGCGTTTGCCGCCGATGTGTTTTTCGATGACCAGGCCGGTCATTGCGAGAAAGCCAGGGAGGTGGTGGCCACCGGGCATGTGCCCCATGGCATCAGTAATGAGGTGAGGGTTCAGTCCGGGAGCTAAGCCAGTCGAAGTCGTTGATGCGCTGCTAAGCTCATTCAATCCCCGCCATCCTGGCAGTCCAGGAGGTTCTATGATTCGTTCGATGCTGTACGCCACGGACCTCGGTCTGTATGCGCCCTATGTGATGCAACATGCACTGGCGCTGGCGCGAACGTTCAAGGCGGATCTGTATGTGATTCACGTGGTCGAGCCCATCGGGCTGTTCGCCGAATCGGTGTTGCAGAGCTACCTTGATGAGCAGGCCCTGAGCGAGTGGCAAAGCCAGGGCCTGACCACAGTGATGGCGACGATCGAACAGCGGGTGCTGGACAGTTTTCGCGAGGAACTGGGAGACGGCGAGCAAGACTTGAAGTTGATCCGCTTGGTCCGGGTGATCCAGGGGGACCCATGCGAGGTGATACTCGACCAGTTGCGCAAACTTTCCGTGGATCTGCTGATCGTAGGTAGTCACAGCCATGCAACCGCGACGGCCACCCCGCTTGGGCGGACTGCCGCGCGGGTGCTGCAACTGTCTACGGTGCCGGTTTACCTGGTGCCCTCGTTACAACGTCGACGCAGTGATGACGTGTGATGGTTAGATGTCGATAAAAAGTTCTAGATTTATCCATCAAACCTTTAATATAGTTATATACCGTCGCTGATACCCGTGGCGTCTATCTGCTTTGAGGGATACATATGAAGCTTCAACAACTGCGCTACATCTGGGAAGTGGCGCACCACGACCTCAACGTTTCCGCTACTGCTCAAAGCCTTTACACCTCGCAACCTGGTATCAGCAAGCAGATCCGCCTGCTCGAAGACGAGTTGGGCGTTGAAGTATTCGCCCGCAGCGGCAAGCACCTGACCCGTGTAACCCCGGCCGGTGAGCGCATCATCACAACTGCCGGCGAGATCCTGCGCAAAGTCGAAAGCATCAAGCAGATCGCCCAGGAATTCTCCAACGAGAAGAAGGGCACGCTGTCCATCGCAACCACGCACACCCAGGCACGTTATGCGCTGCCGCCGGTGATCCGTGATTTCATCAAGCAATACCCGGACGTGGCGCTGCACATGCACCAGGGTTCGCCGATGCAGATCGCCGAGATGGCCGCTGACGGCACCGTCGATTTTGCCATCGCCACCGAAGCCCTGGAGCTGTTCGGTGACCTGGTGATGATGCCGTGCTACCGCTGGAACCGCTGCGTGGTGGTGCCGCAGGGTCACCCGCTGGCCAAGCTGCCTAAGCTGACCCTGGAAGCCCTGGCTGAATACCCGATCGTGACTTACGTGTTCGGTTTCACCGGCCGTTCCAAGCTCGACGAGGCTTTCAGCCACCGTGGCCTCACGCCCAAAGTGGTGTTCACTGCGGCCGACGCCGACGTGATCAAGACTTACGTGCGCCTGGGCCTGGGCGTGGGTATCGTCGCCAAGATGGCGGTCGACACCAACCTGGATAAAGACCTGGTTGTGCTCGATGCCAGCGAGCTGTTCGAGTCCAGCGTGACCAAGATCGGCTTCCGTCGTGGCACCTTCCTGCGGGGGTTCATGTGCGACTTCATCGAGAAGTTCGCGCCGCACCTGACCCGCGAAGTCATGGCCAAGGCGATCCAGTGCCACAACAAGCAGGAACTGGAAGAGCTGTTCGAAGGTGTTGAACTGCCCGTCCACTGAAACCGCAAAGGGCAGGGGGCCGCTTCGCAGCACAGCGGGAGCAAGCTCCCTCGCCACATCAAACTTGTCGCCTGATGTGGCTTATTTAACCTCGGTAACCACAAACAGTTGCCGAGCGCCCGCTACCAGAATCTCCACCTCATCGCCTTCGAACTTGCCCAGCAGGCTTTTGCCCAGCGGCGAGCGCGGGGTGATGACGGTCACCGGCTGCCCCACCACGTCCACTTTCAAACCCGCCGCGTCCGGCGCGAGGAACAGCCATTGCTGGCGACCGTTCTCGTCTTCCAGGCCCAGTAGCGTGCCGACTTCAATACCCCGCTGATCATCGTACCCGCGCAGTTGCAGGTTTTGGCACAGGGTCAGAGCCTGCTTGATCTCTTCGACACGCTTGGCTTGTCCGGCCGCCAGGTAGGACGCTTCCAGCCCCAGGGTGTCGTATTTGTTCTCGGCGATGTTTTCTTCGTGGGTCGCGGTTTCGTAGGCGGTTTGCGCAGCACGTCTGGCGATGTCGAGGTCGACGTTGAGCTTTTCCAGGATCAAGTGGTGGACGGCGTGTTTATTCATGGTCATCAATCGCAGAATTGCAGGACATTGGCCCGAGACTTTTCGTTGGGGGCGTTCTGGTCCTGTTGCAGCCAGAACTGGCATTTGGGGTTGGACAGGTTGCGCGCATTGTTGCGGGCCTGATCCAGGGTTTGCTGCTGTTCCTGCTTGTGCAGGTTCTGTTGATACTGTTCGAACATGCGATTCGGCGGTTCAGGCGCCACCCCTGCAGGCTTGCCCAATTGCTCGACCGCCTGGGCTACTGGCGCCAGGCTCTGCGGGAACAGATAGCGCGACGCTAGCCAGGCGGTCAACGCAATGGCGATAAACCCCAGCCAGACGCCAAACGCGATGGCGGCACTGAGCTTGAACAGCGACAACGGACGATCAGACATGGCGGCCTCCTGGCAGGCATTTGCGGCGTGGCGGCGATTGTCGCACAGCCACTGTGCAGAATAATCGCGATCAAGCCTTCTGCATCGGCGCATTTATGCGGACAATCGAGCCTTTGAGCGTTGGAGCCCGGAATGAAAGCCCGCTGGGATATTTTTTGCAGCGTCGTCGACAACTACGGCGACATCGGCGTGACCTGGCGCCTGGCCCGGCAACTGGTGGCGGAGCACGGCTGTGATGTGCGCCTGTGGGTCGATGACTTGCGTGCCTTCGAGCGCATGTGCCCCGAGATTGATGTGCAACGCGATCAGCAATCCCAGGCAGGCGTCGAAGTGCGCCATTGGCCGGCCGAGTGGACGGGCGCGACGGCGGCGGATGTGGTGATTGCCGCGTTCGCGTGCCAATTGCCGCCCGACTATATGGAAGCCATGGCTGAGCGTGAGCGCCCGCCGTTATGGATGAACCTGGATTACCTGAGTGCCGAAGACTGGGTGGTGGGTTGCCATCGCTTGCCTTCGGTGAAGTTCAAGGGCGTGCAGAAGTACTTCTTCTTTCCCGGCTTCCGCCCTGGTACGGGAGGCTTGTTGCGTGAAGCTGGATTGCTGGAACAGCGTCGGGCGTTTCAGCAGGACACCGCTGCGCAGCATCAATTCCTACATGATATGGGGATTGTTCCAGTCGCGGGCGCACGCCTGATCTCGCTGTTTGCCTACGAAAACGCCGGGCTCGCAGCTTGGCTGGACGTGTTATCGACGGGCGGGCATGCCACTCATCTATTGGTGCCGGAAGGGCGCATCCTCGGCGATGTGCAGCGCTGGCTGGGGGCCGAGGGCCTGGCGGTGGGCGACGTCCATCAGCGCGATGCCCTGACGGTGCAGGTGCTGCCGTTCGTCCGCCAGGCGCAATACGACCGCCTGCTGTGGTGCTGCGATTTCAACGCGGTGCGCGGCGAAGACTCGTTCGTGCGTGCCCAATGGGCCGGCCGGCCGTTGTTGTGGCATATCTATCGGCAGGACGAAGACATCCATCTGGACAAGCTCGATGCCTTCCTGGAACTGTACACCGCCGCATTATCACCGGCCGCCCGGGCCGCGTTGATCGCGTTGTGGCAGGCCTGGAACACGGATGGCGATATGGCGCTGTGCTGGAAAATGCTTGCGGAGCATTGGCCCGAGCTCAACCAGCACGCCGAATCCTGGTGTCTGGAACAGGCCTTGCAGGCCGATCTTGCGACGGCGCTGGTACAGTTTTATGAAAGTTGGATATGATACGCCACCTTGAATTTTGTAAATCCCATCCAAATTTCGGATATATGCAATGAAAACTGGTAAAGAACTGAAACCCGGTACAGTGATCCGTCTCGAAAACGACCCTTGGCTGGTTCAGAAAGCTGAGTTCACCAAGTCTGGTCGTAACAGCGCAATCATGAAGACCAAGCTGAAGAACCTGCTGACCGGTTACAAGACCGAGATCGTTTACAGCGCCGACGACAAACTGGACGACGTGATCCTCGACCGCAAAGAAGCGACCCTGTCCTTCATCAGCGGCGACACCTACACGTTCATGGACACCACTGACTACACCATGTACGAGCTGAACGCTGAAGACATCGAAGCCGTTCTGCCGTTCGTGGAAGAAGGCATGACCGACGTTTGCGAAGCAATTTTCTTCGAAGACCGTCTGGTTTCCGTAGAGCTGCCGACCACCATCGTGCGTAAAGTTGCCTACACCGAAGGTTCCGCTCGCGGCGACACTTCGGGCAAGGTCATGAAGCCGGCCAAGCTGGCTAACGGTACCGAGCTGCAAGTAGCCGATTTCATCGAAATCGACGACCTGATCGAGATCGACACCCGCGAAGGCGGTTCGTACAAAGGTCGCGCCAAGAAGTAATTCTGGCCCCGCCGATACGAAAAAAACCCGACTCTGAGTCGGGTTTTTTTATGGGCGCCGTTTAGGTCAGACGGTGACGTGCAGGCGCACATCCACATTGCCGCGGGTGGCGTTGGAGTACGGGCACACCTGGTGTGCCGCGTCGACCAGGCTTTGCGCGTCGTCCTGAGCCAGGCCTGGCAGGCTGATGTGCAGGTCGATGTCCAAGCCAAAACCACCGGGGATTTGACCGATGCCCACATGGGCCGTGATCGAAGCGTCATCCGGGATTTTGCGTTTGGTCTGGCTGGCGACGAATTTCAGTGCACCGATAAAGCACGCCGAGTAGCCGGCCGCGAACAGTTGCTCAGGGTTGGTCGCCTGGCCACCGGCACCGCCCAGTTCCTTGGGGGTGGAGAGTTTGACGTCGAGGATATTGTCGCTGGAAACCGCACGACCATCACGGCCGCCGGTGGCGGTGGCTACTGCGGTGTAGAGAGTTTGCATGGTGTCGTCCTCTTGGTTTAATTGCGCAAAATGTTTGCGCGCTAAGTAGTTGGTGAGGTGAATGTATAGCGCTAATGTTTTGCGCGCAAGATAAATTTGCAAATTATTTCCAGAAACCACGTGAACCCAATGTGTGTGTAAAAGCGGGCTTGCTCGCGAATGCGGCCTGCCAGCTACTAATCAAGTGACTGACCCACCGCATTCGCGAGCAAGACCGCTCCCACACAAGGCAGCTCCCACATTTGGCTGCTGGGTGGCTGGTCTACAGTGTCAGACGTTAGCTTGCAGGTTGCTGCGCAGCGCAATCAGATCGGCCTGCAATTTGCGCAACTGCGCCAACTCCAGGCCGCTGGCACCGAGGATGCACTGCGGAATGCCCATGGCCTTGTCCTGCAAGGCGCGCCCGGCGTCGGTCAGTTCCACCACCACCACCCGTTCATCCTCACGGCTGCGTGTGCGGCTCAGCAATCCCTCGGCTTCCAGGCGCTTGAGCAGGGGCGTGAGGGAGCCGGGATCAGTCAGCAGGCGGCTGCTGATTTCGCCGACGGTCAATCCATCCTCTTCCCACAGCACCATCATGGCCAGGTATTGCGGATAGGTCAGGCCAAGGGCTTGCAGCATTGGCTTGTAAACCTTGGTCATCAGCAGCGAGGTGGAGTGCAGGGCGAAGCACAGCTGGTTATCCAGCAGCAGGGATTCGCACGGGGCGTGATTTTTGCTCATGGCGGTGCCTTAAAAAAACATGTCTGGGCTGGAATCTAGCGGGCGAATGTTTAATGCGCCAGATAATTCTACCCAGGCAGTCAGATCAAGCCGCTTTGCAGCGCCAGGTCCCAGGGCGGTACCGGGCTGAAACGGGTTTTCAGGTATTCCAGCAATAATCGGCTGCGCGCGTTGGGCTGTTGTTCCAGGCGCAGCGCATAGATCCCGGTGGTCTCCGGGCTCGGCAAGCCGCCTTCACAAAACAGCGGTACGAGTTCGCCACGCACCAGATATTCGCTGGCCAGCCAGGTGGGCAGGTGTGCGATGCCCAATCCGGCCAGGGCACCGGAGAGCAGGGCTTCGGCATTGTTCGCACTCATGCGGATGCGCTGCGGGCGATAGGTCGCGCGGCGCCCATCCAGCTCGAAACGCCAGGCGAATATGGGGGCCAGGCCATCCCAGTCGAGCCCGTCATGGTCACTCAATTCGCGGGGGTGGGTCGGCGTACCGCGGTTTTTCAGGTAGGCCGGGCTGGCACAGGCGATACGCACGATACTGGCGAGGGGCGTGGCGATCAGCCGGGTGTCGACGATATGCCCGGCACGCAGCACCAGGTCGACCTTGCCCAAGTGCGCACCCTGCATGTCCACAAAGCTGTCGATCAGGTGCAGGTGCACATCCAGCCCGGGGTACACATTCAGGAAGTCCGCAATCACCGGCGCCAGATGCCGACGCCCAAACGCCGCCGGCGCATCCACCCGAATCAGGCCTTCCGGTGCATGGCTCAGGGACACCGCTTCGGCCCGGGCCAGTTGCAACTCGCTGACAATCCGCCGCGCCCGCTCGGCAAACGCCAGGCCCGCCGGGGTGGGTACCACGGCGTGGGTGCTGCGCTGGAACAGGCGGCTGCCCACCGAGCTTTCCAGGCTGTCGATACGCCGCGCCACCGCCGAGGGCGTCAATGGATGGCGGCGTGCGGCGGCGGAGAAGCTGCCGGTCTCCAGCACATCGAGAAACAGGCTCAGTTGGTCAGTCAGGATATTTGGATTCATGGTGAGCGCTTATGCGAGATCGGCACAGCCATTGTGCGTTGCTGTGCGTTTCCGTGCCATAGCCGACTGCGTAGCATGGAGGTCTTGGGATTGTGGAGTGGCGAGCGGTGTTGGATTTAGCGATGTACCTGGTATTGGGCGTGGCCTTGGGCACCGTGGGTGGTCTGTTCGGCATTGGTGGCGGGCTGATTGCCATCCCGGTGCTGGGGGTATTTTTCGGCCTGGACCAGCAGATCGCCCAAGGCACGGCCTTGGTGATGGTGGTACCCAACGTGATGCTGGCGCTGTGGCGGTACCATCAACGCAACCGCATTCAACTGCGCCATGCGCTGCCGCTGGGGATCATGGGCTTCAGCTTTGCGTGGCTGGGTTCGATCTGGGCGGTGGGCCTGGATGCCGGGGCGATGCGCCTCGGTTTTATCGCCTTCCTGTTGGCACTGTCGGCCTACAACCTGTTGCGCATGTTCACACGCAACGCGCCGCCGAGTGCCGAGATGCGCTACAGCTGGCCATGGCTCGGTGTCCTGGGCGCGGCGTCCGGGTCCATGGGCGGTCTGTTTGGTGTGGGCGGCGCGGTGATTGCGACGCCTGTGTTGACTAGCCTGTTCGGCACCTCCCAGGTCGTCGCCCAAGGGTTGTCCCTGGCCCTGGCATTGCCCAGCACCGGCGTGACCCTGGTGACGTACGCCTGGCACCAGGAGGTGGATTGGTTGATCGGCGTGCCTCTGGCGGTGGGGGGGCTGCTCAGCATCAGTTGGGGGGTGAAAGTCGCCCACGCCATGCCGGAACGGCTGCTGCGCGGGCTGTTCTGCGGTTTCCTGGTGGTGTGTGCGGTGATGTTGATGTTTAAAGTTTGAAACCTTCGATGATGTACTCGGCCAGGCATTCGGTGATGGGCGAGGCCATCAGCGGGTTACGCAGCAAGTGCAGATTCATCGACGGCAAGGGTGGGAATCCTTCTTCGTTGCCGAGTACGCGAAGGTCCTCGGTCACTAGGCTTTCCATGCTGATCATCACCGCCAGGCCGGCGCTTACCACTGCCTGGATCGCCGCGCCATTGGTGCTGTGGTAGGCCAGGCGATAATCGCGCCCGGCGACTTCCAGGGCGGAGCGGGCCCATTGGGTGTACAGGCAATCGCCGCCGGAAACCGCCAGGGGCAAGGTGTCGTGCTCATCCATGCAAAAGCAGGGGGCGGCGGCCCAGACCATACGTTCGGTGCGCAGCAGTTCCCCCATTTCATTACCCGGCTCGCGGCTGATCACGGTCAATGCCAGGTCCCGGCGCTGCATCAGCACCGTCGACGATTCGCAGTGCATTTCGATCTGGATCAGCGGATAGGCCTTGGAAAACGGCTTGAGAATCCCCGGCAGGAAGCGCATCACGTAGTCGTCCGGTGTGCCGATGCGCACCAGTCCGACCATATGCGGCTCGCGCAGGGTGTTGAACACCTCGCTGTGCAGTTTGAGGATGCGCCGCGCATAGCCCAGCAGCACTTGGCCCTCCGGCGTCAGCCGCACCTGCCGGCCATCGCGCTCGAACAACTTGCGCTGCAACACGTCTTCTTCGAGGCGCTTCATTTGCATGCTCACCGCCGACTGGGTGCGGTTTACGTGCTCGCCGGCACGGGTGAATCCGCCCTGCTCGGCGATGGCGACGAAGGTGCGCAGCACTTCAGTGTCGATGCTTGGGTAGGCGGACAATTGATCAATCTCTGAGATGTATTGCATAAGAAACATTCGTTGGATTGATCATAAGGCCGAGGACACACTTGCGCCATCCCCAAGGGAGGGCGAGAAGATGAAAGGTCAAAAAGGTTTTGTGCTGATGGCGAAGCGACCCTTTTGCGGTGTGCTGAACGCACTGCACCGTTGGCAGGAACGCCAGGTATTGGCGAGTTTGAGCGATGACGCGCTCAAGGATATTGGTCTCAGTCGCGCCGACGTTGAGCGCGAGCGCCGTCTGCACGACTGGCAAGACCCGCTGCGAAAATGACCGTGGATGCAGTAGGGTAAGGGGGCGCCCACCCGGAGAGTCCCATGCCCGCCGACCTATCGTTTTCACTCAAGCAAGCTCGACGCATGGCACTGGCCGCCCAGGGATTTTCCGGGCGCCAGGCGCCTGCACAGATCAAGCCCGCGCACCTCAACCGCTTGATCGAGCGCCTCGGTGTGTTACAGATCGATTCGGTCAACGCCGTGGTGCGCTCCCATTACCTGCCGCTGTTCTCCCGCTTGGGCAGTTACTCCCCGTCGCTGCTTGAGCAAGCGGCCTGGAGCCAGGGGCGCCGCCGTTCACTCTTTGAATACTGGGGGCATGAGGCCTCACTGCTGCCGATGGCGCTGTATCCATTGTTGCGCTGGCGCATGCAGCGGGCGCAGCAAGGGCAGGGGATTTACGCGCAGATGGCGCGCTTCGGGCGGGAGCAACAGGCGATCATCCAGCGCGTGCTCAAGACGGTCGAACAGCAGGGCGCCGTCGGCGCGGGCAGTTTGTCCACCCGCGAAGAGCGCGCTGGCCCGTGGTGGGACTGGAGTGACGAAAAGCACGCGCTGGAATGGCTGTTCGCTGCCGGGCTGGTCACGGTTGCCGGTCGGCGCGGGTTTGAGCGTCTCTATGATTTGCCGGAGCGCGTCATTCCCGGCGAGATCCTGCAAGCGACTGTCGGCGAAGCCGAAGCCCAGCACGGCTTGCTGCTGCACAGCGCCACCGCACTCGGTGTGGGCAGCGAAAAAGACCTGCGCGATTACTTCCGCCTGGACCCCACCGACAGCCGCCATCGTCTGGCCGAACTGGTGGAAGACGGCCAATTGCTCGTCTGCCAGGTGCAGGGCTGGAAACAACCGGCGTACTGCCTGCCCGAGTCGAAAGTCCCCGGCAAGCTCTCGGCCAGTGCTTTGCTGTCGCCGTTCGACTCGCTGATCTGGGAGCGCAGCCGCACCGAGCGGCTGTTTGATTTCCGTTATCGATTGGAGATTTACACGCCCCAGCAGAAGCGGGTGTACGGCTACTACGTGCTGCCGTTTTTGCACAACGAGCGGATTGCTGCGCGTGTTGACCTGCGTGCCGAACGCGCCAATGGTCGGTTGGCAGTGCATGCGGTGCATGAAGAAGAGCCGGGGCTGGATGAGCAGGGGATGTTGGCGCTGGCGCTGAACTTGCGGCAGATGGCGGATTGGCTGGGGCTGGAGCGGGTGCAGTTGAATTGCCAGCGGGCGAGTGCGGTGCGGTTGAGGGCGGCAATGATCAGTATAAGTGCGGGCCTCTAGGGCCTCTTCGCGGGCAAGCCCGCTCCCACAGTTGAGCGTGTTCACAAATCAAAATGTGGGAGCGGGCTTGCCCGCGAAGGCGTCAGCCCAGGCAACCAAAATCTCAGCGCTTGACCTGCTTCAAGGTCTCGGCAATCAAAAATGCCAACTCCAACGACTGGTCCGCATTCATCCGCGGATCACAGTGGGTGTGATAACGGTCCGACAACCCATCTTCGGTAATCGGCCGTGCACCGCCGATGCATTCGGTGACGTTCTGCCCGGTCATCTCGATATGAATCCCGCCGGCATAACTGCCCTCGGCCTGATGCACCTGGAAGAACTCCTTCACTTCGCCAAGGATCTGCGCAAAGTCGCGGGTCTTGTAGCCGCTGCTGGCCTTGATGGTGTTGCCGTGCATCGGGTCGGAACTCCACAGCACCTGCTTGCCCTCGCGCTGTACGGCGCGGATGAGGTTTGGCAGGTGGTCGCCGACCTTGCCGGCGCCCATACGCGCGATCAGGTTGAGGCGGCCGGGGTCGTTGTCCGGGTTGAGGATGTCGATCAGGCGGATCAGGTCGTCGGGGTTCATGCTCGGGCCGACCTTGACCCCAATCGGGTTGTTCACGCCGCGCAGGAACTCGACATGGGCGCCGTCCAGCTGGCGGGTGCGGTCGCCGATCCAGAGCATGTGGGCCGAGCAGTCGTAGTAGTCGTTGGTCAGGCTGTCGCGGCGTACGAAGGCTTGCTCGTAGTTGAGCAGCAGCGCTTCGTGGGCGGTGAAGAAGCTGGTTTCGCGCAGTTGCGGCGAACTGTCCATGCCACAGGCACGCATGAACGCCAGGGTTTCGTCGATGCGGTCGGCCAGTTGGCTGTATTTTTCCGCCAGGGCGGAGTTGGCGATGAAGTCCAGGTTCCACTTGTGCACCTGGTGCAGGTCGGCGAAACCGCCTTGGGCAAACGCGCGCAACAAATTGAGGGTGGCGGTGGACTGGTGGTAGGACTGCAGCAGGCGGTCCGGGTCCGGCACACGGCTTTTTTCGTCGAAGCCGATACCGTTGACGATGTCGCCCCGGTAGGCGGGCAGGGTGATGCCGTCGATGGTTTCATCGTTGGCCGAGCGCGGCTTGGCGAACTGGCCGGCCATGCGCCCGACTTTCACCACCGGGCAGCCGGCGGCGAAGGTCATCACGATGGCCATTTGCAGCAGCACCTTGAAGGTGTCGCGGATTTTCGCGGCAGAGAACTCGGCGAAGCTTTCGGCGCAGTCGCCGCCCTGCAGCAGGAAGGCGCGGCCCTGGGTCACTTCGGCAAACTGACGGCGCAACTCGCGGGCTTCCCCGGCAAACACCAGCGGCGGGTAGCTGGCCAGGTTCTGCTCCACTTGCAGCAAGTGTGCAGCGTCCGGGTACTGGGGTTGTTGCTGGATCGGCAGGGCGCGCCAGCTGTCGGGGCTCCAGGGTTGGCTCATCTTGAACTCGATTGGCTGATTGACGGTGGGCGCCAATGTTATCAGCAATTAGTGCGTGACCTGTTGCCGCCGGTTGGCCGACAATCGCGCCTTTGCCGTGTAGCCAAGCCTTTAGGAGTAGTGATGAGCGAGGAGCGTGTCGAGCGCCTGCTGGCCGAAGTCCATGATGACTTCGGCATGATCCGTGTGCTCGAAGTGGCCGATTACCGGTTTCTCGAATTTGGCGACGCCATTGAGCAAAGCTGCGTGTTCACGGCCGACCCGAGCTGGCTGGAATACGACTACACCCGTGCGATGCTGATTGGCGCGTTGTGCCATGAACAGCCGGAGAGTGCGCTGTTCCTTGGTTTGGGCGCGGGTACGCTGACCCAGGCATGTCTCAAGTTCTTACCGCTGGAAGATGTGGAAGCCATTGAGCTGCGCCCCGATGTGCCGCGTCTGGCCATCGAGTACCTGGGGCTGGACGACGATCCGCGCCTGTACATCCGCATCGGCGACGCTTTGCAACTGCTGGAGACCGCTGAGTCGGCCGATCTGATTTTCGTCGACCTGTATACCGATGTTGGCCCCGGCGTCGGACACCTGGCCTGGACCTTCCTGGAAAATTGCCAGAAGAAGCTCAACCCTGGCGGCTGGCTGGTGATCAACCAGTGGGCCACCGATGATGGCAAGCCGCTGGGCGCGGCATTGTTGCGTGGCTTGTACCACCGGCATTATTGGGAACTGCCGGTGAAGGAGGGCAATGTGATTTTGCTGGTGCCTTCGGAGTTGGACCAGCTATTGGACATGCAGGCGCTGTCGGCCCGTGCCGAGGCCCTGGCGCCGAGGTTGGGGTACTCGTTGCAGGCGTTGATCAAGGCTATCCGGCCGGCGACTTAGGTGTGTGTGCCGACGCCTTCGCGGGCAAGCCCGCTCCCACATTCAACCGCATTCCAAAGGATGTACGCGGTTAAGTGTGGGAGCTGGCTTGCCCGCGAAGAGGCCATCACTGTCGGCAACTAAATACCTTTAAACACCCCGGGCCGCTTCTCGATCATCGCTTTCACACCTTCCTTGGCATCTTCGCTGTTGAGCAGTTTATCCACCATCGGCGGCAACGCCTGCGCCGCCACGGCTTCGCCTTCCATCCGCGCCAGGCGTGCCGACATCAATGTCGCCTGTACACCCAGTGGCGCCTGGCGCGCAATGCGATTGGCCAACTCGATGGCGCGTGGCAGCAAGTCTTCGCTGGCCATCACTTCCTGCACCAGGCCCAGGCGCAACGCTTCATGGGCGTCGAACTCATCCCCGGTGAGCAACCAGCGCATCGCGTTGCCCCAACCGGCGATCTGCGGGAAGCGCAATGTCGCGCCACCAAACGGAAAGATCCCACGCTGTACTTCCATCTGCGCAAAGCGCGTATTGCTTGCGCACAGGTTGATGTCGGCCGCCAACATCAGCTCGATCCCGATAGTCAGGCAGTAACCCTGGGCGGCAACGATCACGGGTTTGCCCACCCGTGGGCCGGCGAACACGCCCCAGGGATCACATCCCCCCAGCGGCGGTTGCCAGCCGCCAGCCATCACCGCGCTGACATTCGCCAGGTCGAGGCCGGCGGTGAAGTGGTCGCCGTGGGCAAACACCACGGCGACCCGCGCATCGTCATTTCGATCAAATTCGCCATAAGCCAGGCTCAGTTCGTTGAGCAAATCCAGGTCAAAGGCGTTGCGTTTCGCCACCCGATCCAGGCCCAAGAGCAAGACATGGCCCTGGAGTGCACGGCTGACGCGACTGCTGCTGGCTTGATTCATCGGGTGTGCCCTCGGGCGCAAGCTAGGTTTCGGACCAAAGGCTCTTGGTGGTTGGGTGAACCGTTTAAGCGTTATGACCAACAGGGCCGGGCCTTTGAAAAATAGACCCTGTGGGAGTTATCTGCAAAGACTGTGACACGCTGCGGTTTATCGGTGCTTTGCGATAAAAAAAGCTCCCTTTTTCAGGTATTTCCGGTATAGTGCGCGCCGGCCTTTAACCGGGCCGCGTTTAGGTAGCGCAATTCCCCGAAGTCAGCTTCGGCTGCACGTCCGCACAGCGGACTCTTCCTTGACGAATCTTTTTTCTTTCATTCGTTTTCGCAAATCCCCGCCGACAAAGCAGCCAGGGCGACTCTTGAGTCTCAACACGGCATGCGCAGCTTTGGAGCATGGGTCTTTGCGGATGCACTTAGAGGCAGACCCATGACCCAGGAAACCGGCGGCTTCGCCGCTTTTAATCTGAACCCGAATATCCTTGCAGCCGTCGCAGCGACTGGCTACGAAGAGCCTTCGGCGATTCAGCAGCAATCGATCCCGATCATCATGGCCGGCAAGGACATGATTGGCCAGGCGCAAACCGGTACTGGTAAAACCGCCGCGTTCGCCCTGCCTATCCTGCACTGCATCGATCCTGCCAAGCGCGAACCGCAAGCCCTGATCCTGGCGCCAACCCGTGAGTTGGCGCTGCAAGTAGCAACCGCTTTCGAAACCTATGCCAAGCAAATGCCAGGCGTAACCGTTGTGGCCGTTTACGGCGGCGCGCCTATGGGCCCACAACTGAAAGCAATCCGTAATGGCGCACAGATCGTTGTCGCCACGCCGGGTCGTCTGTGCGACCACCTGCGTCGTGACGAAAAAGTCCTGTCGACCGTGAACCACCTGGTTCTCGACGAAGCTGACGAAATGTTGAAGCTGGGCTTCATGGATGACCTGGAAGTCATCTTCAAGGCGCTGCCACCGACCCGTCAGACCGTACTGTTCTCGGCTACCCTGCCACAGTCGATCCGCGCCATTGCCGAGCGTCACCTGCGTGACCCAGAGCACGTGAAGATCCAGACCAAGACTCAGACCGTTACCGCGATCGAACAGGCTCACCTGTTGGTTCACGCTGACCAGAAGACCTCGGCTGTATTGAGCCTGCTGGAAGTCGAAGACTTCGACGCCCTGATCATGTTCGTGCGTACCAAGCAAGCGACCCTGGACCTGGCCAGTGCCCTGGAAGCCAAAGGCTACAAAGCCGCTGCGCTGAACGGTGACATCGCCCAGAACCAACGTGAGCGCGTGATCGACTCCCTCAAGGATGGCCGTCTGGACATCGTTGTAGCGACCGACGTTGCCGCTCGTGGTCTCGACGTTCCACGTATCACCCACGTGTTCAACGTTGACATGCCTTACGATCCAGAGTCCTACGTTCACCGTATCGGCCGTACCGGCCGTGCGGGTCGCGAAGGTCGTGCACTGCTGCTGGTGACTCCACGTGAGCGCCGCATGCTGCAAGTGATCGAGCGTGTGACCGGTCAGAAAGTTGCCGAAGTCCGCCTGCCGGACGCCCAGGCTGTCCTGGATGCGCGCATCAAGAAACTGACCAACAGCCTGGCACCACTGGTGGCTGACGCTGAATCGACCCACGGCGACCTGCTGGACCGCCTGACCGCCGATATCGGTTGCACCCCTCGTGCCCTGGCTGCAGCTCTGCTGCGCAAAGCGACCAACGGTCAAGCCCTGACCCTGGCTGCCATCGAGAAAGAACGTCCACTGGTTCCGAACAGCGCGCCACGCGGTGATCGTCCAGAACGTTCCGGCGACCGTCCAGACCGTGGTGATCGTGAGCGTCGCGCTCCGGTTCCATTGGCTGAAGGTCGTGCTCGTTGCCGTACCGCGCTGGGCGCGCGTGATGGTATCGCGGCCAAGAACCTGCTGGGCGCTATCCTCAACGAGGGTGGCCTGGCGCGTGAAGCCATCGGTCGCATCCAGGTCCGTGACAGCTTCTCCCTGGTGGAGCTGCCGGAAGATGGTCTGGAAAAACTGCTGGCCAAGCTGAAAGACACTCGCGTTGCCGGTAAGCAGCTGAAGCTGCGTCGCTACCGCGAAGATTGATCCGCCCCTGGGCTGATTGATCGCACATAAAAAATCCCCGACTGGTTCGGGGATTTTTTTTGCCTGCTCGATTTAGGGTCAACCGCCGCTCCCACATTGTGATCTGTGTCAGCCAAACCGGTAGATGTCCATGCCCAAGGCACCCATGGTGAAGCCCTGGTGCGCGATGCTGAAATCCCCGCCGGCGCCGCGCGCGAAGTACAGCGGCAACAGGTGCTCATCACTCGGATGGCTACGTACTGCATGCGGTGCCTGGCGCCGATAATCATGCAGCGCGGCCTCATCGTTGGCGGCCAGCTTTTCCACCATCCAATCGCGAAACTCCCGTGCCCACGGCTCGATGCTTTCCGGCCCGGCGTGCCAGTCCAGCTCACCCAGGTTGTGAGTGATGCTGCCCGAGCCGATCAACAGCACGCCTTGCCCGCGCAAGCCGGCGAGGGCATGTCCGACCCGCGTCTGCAGGGCAGGGCCCATGCGGCTGGGCAACGATACCTGCACTACCGGAATGTCTGCTGCGGGGTACATCAGCGACAGCGGCACCCAGGTGCCGTGGTCGAAAGGGCGGCGCTCATCGATACGCGCATTCAGGCCGTCGGCGTGCAGCAATTCGACAATTTCGCCGGCCAGCTGCGGGTCACCCGGTGCCGGGTACTGCACCGCGAACAGTTCGCGGGGGAAGCCACCGAAGTCATGCCAGGTTTCTGGTGCGGCGCTGCCGCTGACCAGCAGTTCCTGGCTTTCCCAGTGTGCCGAGACCACGACAATCGCCTTCGGACGCGGCATTTCGCCAGCCAGGCGCTGAAGGGCAGGGCCGCTGGCGCCGGGTTGCAGGGCGAGCATGGGCGAGCCGTGGGAGATAAACAGGCTGGGGAACATAAGTAGGGTCCTGAGCGTTAACATGGAGCCATCTTCAATCAGATCATTGATCTAAATCTAATATAAGTTTTAGCGCAATTTGATCGAATTTTCGGGGGTGTCCATGGAACCCAAGTTTTGGCAGGAGCGCTGGGCGCGTAATCAGATCGGCTTTCACTTGCCTGAGGTCAACCCGTACCTGCAACGGCACTGGCCGCCATTGGCCGAAGGCGCCAAGGTGCTGGTGCCCTTGTGTGGCAAGAGCCTGGACTTGATGTGGCTGGCCAGCCAAGGCCTGCGGGTATTGGGGGTGGAGCTGTCGGAGCAGGCGGTTGAGGCGTTCTTCAGTGAGCAGAATCTCACGCCACGCATCACCGGGCGGGGTGTGTTCAAGGTGTATCAGGCGGATTCGATCGAGATTTGGTGTGGCGATTTCTTCGCATTGGATGCCGAGGTGCTGGCGGATTGCGCGGCGCTCTATGATCGCGCGGCGTTGATTGCCTTGCCGCCGCTGATGCGGGCGCGCTACACCGATCATCTGAATACGTTGCTGCCAGCAGGCTGCCAGGGTTTGTTGATTACCCTGGACTACGAGCAAGTGCAGAAGGCGGGTCCTCCGTTCGCGGTGACGGATGAAGAGGTGCAGCTGCTGCTAGGCGAGCACTGGACGCTGCAGGTGCTGCAAGAGCAGGACATCCTGGGTGAGAGTTGGAAGTTTGTGCAGGACGGCGTTACGCGCCTTGAAGAGCGCGTGTATCAGTTGGTCAAGCGCTGAATTTGCTGGCGCCATTGCGGGCAAGTCGAATCGTCGCACCGCCGCCCGCACATTTTGATCGCATTCCCCTGTGGGAGCTGCCTGCGATGGCGATATAAGCAGCCACAAAAAAGGGGCGATCAAATCGCCCCTTTTGGTGACACTCGTGGCCTGTCAGCCTCGACGACGCAGTGCGTCGATCCGCTCTTCCAGCGGCGGGTGGCTCATGAACAGGCGAGCCATGCCCTGTTTGATACCGCCGTTGATGCCAAAGGCCGTCAAGCTGTCCGGCATGTGCACCGGCAGGCCCTGTTCGGAGCGCAGGTGTTGCAGGGCTGCAATCATCGCCCCGGTACCCGCCAGGCGCGCACCGGCTTCGTCTGCGCGGAATTCGCGTTTGCGCGAGAACCACATGGTGATCGCACTGGCCAGGAAGCCCAGCACCAGTTCGGCGAAGATGGTCGCCACGTAGTAGGCAATGCCGCGGCCTTCTTCGTTCTTGAAGATCACCTTGTCGACGAAGTTGCCGATGATCCGTGCGAAGAACATCACGAAGGTGTTCACCACGCCCTGGACCAGCGCCAGGGTGACCATGTCGCCGTTGGCCACGTGGCCGATCTCGTGGGCCAGCACCGCCTTCACTTCGTCGTACGAGAAGCGTTCCAGCATGCCCTGGCTCACTGCAACGAGCGCGTCGTTCTTGTTCCAGCCGGTGGCAAAGGCGTTGGCTTCATAGGCCGGGAAGATCCCGACTTCCGGCATCTTGATACCGGCCTCGCGGGACAATTGCTCGACGGTCTGCAGCAACCATTGCTCATGCCGGGTGCGTGGCTGGGTGATGACTTGGGTGCTGGTGCTCATCTTCGCCATCCACTTGGAGATGAACAGCGAGAACAGCGAGCCGGCAAAACCAAAGACCGCACAGAAAACCAGCAGCTGATTGAGGTTCAGGTCAACCCCGTTGGCCGCCATGAACCCGTTGAAGCCGAAAAGGCTCAGGGTGATGCTGGCAATCAGCACGACCGCCAGGTTAGTGGCCAAGAACAGCAGGATGCGCATCATGGTTGTAGAGTTCTCCTCATGCTAAATATGTCGCGTACTGCGGGGTATATAAGGTGCGGCTTGGGGCTATTCAACCGAGCGACTATTTCAAACTGTGTCCTACAGCCTGAATGTAGGGTCTTGAAGGGAATTTCCGATCCCTAAAGCCCGCCTTGATCGTTATGCCTGTGCCGTCGCGCCCCGTAATTATAGGGGGCTGAGCGTTTTATGGGGGGACCGAGACAGGGAAGAGGGATAAAAGGGTAGAGAAGTGTTGCCAGATAATCGCTGTACGACCTATTCCCAGTCGTACAGCGTCATTGTCGTTACTGGCGATAGGATTTGAGGAAGTTGCCGATGCGACCAATGGCCATGTCCAGGTCATCCACACGCGGCAAGGTCACTACACGGAAGTGATCCGGCCACGGCCAGTTGAACGCCGTGCCCTGGACCACCAGCAGCTTTTCCGACAGCAACAGGTCGAGCACGAATTTCTCGTCGTTGAAGATCGGGCAGACTTTCGGGTCGATGCGTGGGAAGGCGTACAGCGCGCCCATCGGTTTCACACAGCTCACGCCGGGGATGGCATTGAGCAGTTCCCATGTGCGGTTGCGCTGCTCCAGCAGGCGCCCCTGGGGCAGGAGCAGATCGTTGATGCTCTGGTACCCGCCCAGGGCGGTCTGGATGGCGTGCTGGCTCGGCACGTTGGCGCACAGGCGCATGTTGGCCAGCATGTCGATGCCTTCAATGTAGCTCTGGGCGTTGTGCTTGGGACCGGAGATCGCGATCCAGCCGGAACGGAAGCCCGCCACGCGGTAGGACTTGGACAGGCCGTTGAAGGTCAGGCACAGCAGGTCCGGCGCCAGGGAGGCGGTGCATACGTGTACGGCGTCGTCGTAGAGAATCTTGTCGTAGATTTCGTCCGAGAACACCACCAGGTTGTGCTGGCGCGCCAGTTCCAGCATGCCCAGCAGCACTTCCTTGGAATACACCGCGCCGGTCGGGTTGTTCGGGTTGATGATCACCAAAGCCTTGGTGTTCGGGGTGATCTTGGCCTTGATGTCGGCCAGGTCCGGGAACCAGTCGGCGCCTTCGTCACACAGGTAGTGCACCGGGTGGCCGCCGGCCAGGGTCACGGCGGCGGTCCACAGCGGGTAGTCCGGAGCCGGCACCAGCACTTCGTCGCCATTGTTGAGCAGGGCCTGCATGGACATCACGATCAACTCGGACACGCCATTGCCCAGGTAGATGTCCTCGATGCCGACACCTTCGACCTGTTTCTGCTGGTAGTACTGCATCACCGCCTTGCGCGCGCTGAACAGGCCCTTGGAGTCGCTGTAGCCCTGCGCCGTCGGCAGGTTGCGGATCACGTCCTGGAGGATTTCGTCCGGCGCTTCGAAACCAAAGGGCGCCGGGTTGCCGATGTTCAGCTTGAGGATGCGATGGCCTTCCTCTTCCAGACGCTTGGCGTGCTTGAGCACCGGGCCGCGAATGTCGTAGCAGACGTTGGCGAGCTTGTTCGATTTGCTGACCTGCATGGCGATGTGATCCTGAAAATGAACGATCCAGACGGTGTGGACACAACCGTACTGCGAATCCTGCGGGGCCCGCCCCCATAAATACGTTTGAATGCCGATGGCGCGGGTGCCAGACTGGCGTTTTGAAGAGGCGCAATCATACGTGCCACCTGATCTACGGAAAAGATACAGATCAGGGTTTTTCAGTTGCCGAGGTGTATCGATGGAAAAGTTGCAGAAAACCCTTGAGGAATGGCGGGAAATGCTCGACCCGGCGCAGTATCAGGTGTGTCGCCTCAAAGGCACTGAGCGCCCGTTTTCCGGCAAATACAATGCCACCACCACCGATGGCGTTTATCACTGCATCTGCTGCAATGAGCCGCTGTTCGATTCCAGCACCAAATTCGATGCAGGCTGCGGCTGGCCGAGCTTCTACGAACCGATTGCCGAGAGTGCGATGATCGAGATCCGTGACGTCAGCCACGGCATGATCCGCACTGAAGTTACCTGTGCCAAATGCGATGCCCACTTGGGCCACGTGTTCCCGGACGGCCCGCCGCCGACGGGCTTGCGTTACTGCATCAACTCGGTGTGCCTCGATTTCGTGCCGCGCTAGCACGACAGGAATGCATGATTAAATTGCGTGCAATTGAATTGGAAGCTATCTTTCAGCCTCTTTCCTCCTTTGTCATCGAGGCACTGCCATGAGCAATCCCCTGCTGAGCATTCCTTGCACCACCATCAAGGGTGAGCAAAAAACCTTGGCCGATTTCGCCGGCAAGGCCATCCTGGTGGTCAACACCGCCAGCAAATGTGGCTTCACCCCGCAGTACAAGGGGCTGGAGCAACTCTGGCAGGCCTACAAGGACCAGGGGCTGGTGGTATTGGGGTTTCCCTGCAACCAGTTCGGCAAGCAGGAGCCGGGTAACGAAGGGGCGATTTCCGAGTTCTGCGAGCTGAATTTCGGCGTCAGTTTCCCCTTGTTCAAGAAAATCGACGTCAATGGCAACGATGCCCACCCGTTGTTCGTCCAGTTGAAACAGCAAGCGCCAGGCCTGCTCGGCTCCAAAGGCATCAAGTGGAACTTCACCAAGTTCCTCATCGGTCGCGACGGCCAGGTGGTCAAGCGTTTCGCCCCGACCACCAAGCCCCAGGACCTGACTCAAGAGATCGAAGCCCTGCTCAAATGACCGTCTCCCTCGCCCTCGACCATCAGCTGTGCTTCAAGCTCTATGCCGCTTCCCGCGCCGTGACCCGTGCCTATAAGCCCATGCTCGATCAGCTCGGCCTGACCTATCCGCAGTATCTGGCCATGCTGGTGCTGTGGGAATGGCACGCGGCGGCCCCGGCCCTGCCCACGGTGCGGGCGCTGGGGCAGCGGTTGATGCTCGATTCGGGCACGCTCACGCCCCTGCTCAAGCGCCTGGAGCAACTCGGGCTGGTGCTGCGTCAGCGCAGTGCACGGGACGAGCGTGAGGTGCATTTGAGCCTGAGCGAGGCGGGCGCGCAGTTGAAGGGGCAGGCCCACGCCTTGAAAACCCGCTTGCTGTGCGACAGCGGCGTCGACCTGAACCAGGCCGATGCCCTGCGCGATGGCCTGGACCAACTGCTGGCGCAGATCAAAGACTTGTCGTCCTCGGCACCCACAGATCCAGCAGGCCATTGAGCTCTTCACGACGGAATGGCTTGGCCAGGTAGTCATTCATCCCCGCTGCTCGGCAACGTTCGCGTTCTTCGGCCAGGGCATTGGCGGTCAAGGCCACGATGGGCAGGTCCGGCCAGCGCCCGCTGCGGCGGATCTGCCGGCTGGCCTCGTAGCCATCCATGACCGGCATGTTGCAGTCCATGAGCACCATGTCAAAGCGCTGTTCCTCAAGGAACTTGAGCGCTTCGCCACCATGGGCGGCGATCACCACTTCACAGCCCAGCTTGCTCAGCATGCCCTTGGCCACCAGTTGATTGACCGGATTGTCCTCTACCAGCAGGATGCGTGCCCGCTGCGCGAGGGGTGGGGTCTCGATCTGGATCGGGTCAAGGAACGGTTGCGTGTCGCTGCGCAGGTTGCGATGCAGGATCTGGTACAGCGCAGTGCGGCTCAACGGGCGCGCCTGTTGCTGCAACGGCGCCAGGGCCGCGACTTCTTCACTGGGCATGAAGTTGCCATAGGCGGTGACCAACAGGATCGGGGCGCTGATCGTCGGGCGCAGGCGGAACAGGCATTCGGGGCAGTCAGTGATCAACAGATCGGGGCTTTGCCCGCCCAAGTCGGCATCGCGGGGATAGCAGCGTGGCGTGAGCCCCCAATGTGGTAGCAGGGTGGTGAGCAATTCCGCCAGGCCGCTGCCGGCACTGGTAATGGCGATCACCTCGCCTTGCAGAGGCGCCTGCTGAACCGCCGGTAAATGTGTGGGCAGCGGTAATTCGGCGCAGAACTGGCTGCCGAAGCCGACTTCTGAACTGATGCTCAAGCGCCCGCGCATCGCTTCGCACAGGTTGTAGGTCAGGGCCAGGCCCAGCCCGGTGCCGCCAAACTGGCGGGTGATGCCTGCGCCGGCCTGGGTAAAAGGCTGGAAGATCTTCACCTGCGCTTCCTGGGCAATGCCGATACCGGTGTCACACACCTCGATTCTGACTTGGTCATTGTGGGTGCTCAGGCGCACGTCCACACGGCCAAAGCGTGTGAATTTCAGCGCGTTGGACAACAAATTGCTGACGATCTGCCGCACGCGTGTCGGGTCACCGATCACCTGGGCCGGAAACTGTGGGTCGATCAGGCAGGTCAGTTCCACGCTTGAGGCGGCGTTCTGCGACAGCAGGTTCGCGGTATCTTCCACCAACGAGCCCAGGTCGAACGGGATCGACTCCAGCTCCAACTGGCCGGCGTCAAACTTGGACAGGTCGAGAATGTCGTTGAGCAACTCCACCAGCACTTTGCCCGAGTCATGGGCTATCGACAGTTGCTGGCGCTGTTCGGCGGTCAGCGGGCTGTCCAGGCTAAGGGCGATCATCCCCAGCAAGCCATTGAGCGGTGTGCGGATTTCATGGCTCATGTTCGCCAGGAACGCGGCCCTGGCTTGGGCCATGCCCAGGGCGTTGACCTTCGCCGCCTCCAGCTCGTCATTGGATTGGCTCAGGCGTTGATTGCTGGTCTTGAGTTCCAGGGTGCGGGCCGAGACGATATTTTCCAGTTGCCCCAGGTATTCGGTGAGGCGGTCTTCGGCGTGGCGGCGCTGCTGGATCTCGGTTTCCATGTTTTCAAATTGCTGGTTGGCGACGTTCACCAGCACGCCGATTTCGTCGTGCTCGTGGCCGGGCGGGCAATCCAGGCGCGTCTGCTTGCTGGTACTCAGGGCGTGGATGATGCGCACCAGCGGTTGGGTCAGCATCACGTAGAACAGGGCGAGCAGGATCCCGGTCAGCAGCAGGCTGCGGGCAAAGCCATTGAGCAAGGTGATTTCGGCGCGGCGCAGGAATCGGCTGCCGAACGCGTAGGTATCGACGTCGAGGTGCAATTCGCCGAGGGATTCGTTGGGCATGTGGCTGAGGAACAGTCGGTCTTCAAACTGGCGATTGGCACCAAACAGGAAATCGCTGATGGGGCGGTAGGTACTTTCCTTGCGTGGCCGATTGACGTCAGCCAGTACCACGCCGTTGTTATCGACCAGACGGGCGCGGATGATCGCAGGGGATTGCAGCAGGCCCAGGGTCAGCTCTTGCGCCAGTTCGGCGTCGATGTTGTAGGCGATACGTGACGCGGGGTTGTGGCTGATTTCGAGCAACGAGCGTATTTCACGGTTGATGGATGCGTCTTCGCTGGCATAATCAATGCCGATTTGGATCAGACTGAGCAAGGTTCCCAAGACGAAACCGACCAGCACAGTCAATCTGGCTTGTTTATAAGACAAGCGGTGGGCGAACTTGATATCCATTGAGTGTTGAACCACTTCACGTTTCCCTTCGCCCGGCAAGCATAGCTGAACATCCACCGGCTCTGGCTTGCCCGGCATTAATCGTTTTTTACGCAGCCTCGTGTGTTTTGCCGCGGGGCTGCCAATACGCCATCTTTTGCAAGAACTTGCCAGAGGAATAATCGTGGATTCTCGATTGAATGCCTTTCTTGAGCGGGCCGATGCAGTGCTCGCCCGCCTGGAACCCTTGTTACCCGCGCCGCGCCAAACCGTCGACTGGAGCCACTGCCTGGCTGCCCGCTGGCAGCGTGAAGGCCGCACTGGTTACTTGCTGCCGCTGGAAGTCAGCCTGGATATGCGCCTGTCCGACCTGATCGGCGTGGACAAGCAACGGGAAACCCTGGCGCGCAATACCCAGCAGTTTCTCGACGGCCTGCCTGCCAACCATGCGTTGTTGTGGGGGTCGCGCGGCACCGGCAAGTCGTCCATGGTTCGCGCCTTGCTGGCCCAGCATGCAGCGGCCGGCCTGCGCTTGATCGAGATCGAACGCGACCACCTGGCCGACCTGCCGCGTGTGGTCGAGCAACTGCTCAAGCTGCCGCAACGCTTCATCCTGTTCTGTGATGACCTGTCGTTCGAAGCGGGCGAGGGCGACTATCGCGTGCTCAAGAGCGTGCTCGATGGATCCCTCGAGCAGGCGCCGGAAAACGTGCTGCTGTACGCCACGTCGAACCGTCGTCACCTGGTACCGGAAAACCAGAGTGACAACGACAACTGGAAACGTGTGGACGGTGAGTTGCACCCCAGCGAGGCGGTGGAAGACAAGATCGCGCTGTCCGACCGTTTTGGCCTGTGGCTGTCGTTCTACCCGTTTACCCAGGAACACTTCCTGGATGTGGTTGAGCACTGGATCGGCGAACTGGCGGGCAAGGCCGGCCTGCCGTGGCAACGTGACGAAGCGCTCGACATCCTCGCCGTGCGCTGGGCCACCGGACGCGGCAACCGCAACGGCCGTTGCGCATATCAATTCGCCCGTTACTGGGTGGGCCTCAAATTGCTGGAGCGTCAACCATGATCGATCTACAACACGCCGGCACCGGCCTCGACGGCTATGCCATGCTGTGTGCGCAACTGGAGTCGCTGCTCGCCGATGAACGTGACTTCATCGCCAACAGTGCGCAGTTTTCTGCGTTCCTGTTCAACCAGTTGGACGACCTCAACTGGGCCGGTTTCTACCTCAACCGCAATGAAGAGTTGGTGCTGGGGCCGTTCCAGGGTCAGATCGCCTGTGTGCGTATTCCGTTTGGCCGGGGTGTGTGCGGCGCCGCAGCCGCCTCGCGGCAAACCCAGCGGGTGGAAGATGTGCATGCGTTCCCGGGGCATATCGCGTGCGACAGTGCCTCCAACAGTGAGTTGGTGGTGCCACTGGTCAAGGATGGCCAGTTGATCGGCGTTCTCGACCTCGACAGCCCGTCACTGGCGCGTTTTACCGAGCAGGACAGCGTTGGCATCGAGCAATTGGCGGCGATTTTCCTGCGTTTGACCGACTGCCCATAACACCATCGCGCTTTTCGTGGCGAGGGAGCCTGCTCCCGCTGGAATGCGCAGCGCTCCCCGGTTTTGGCGCCGCTACGCAGCCCAACGGGAGCAAGCTGCCTCGCCACAACTAGAGGTTATCCCGGCGATTCAGCTCATTGAGCTGGGTTTGCAGTACCCGCTCCAGTTCAAGCATGCATTTTTCCAGAGCCTTGATACCTGTTTCGATCGTGGCCCGGTCCTCACCCGCTGCGCAGGCCTGTTCCAGGGCTTCACATTGCCCGGCCAACACGCTGGCCTGCACGATGCGCGCAGCACCCTTGATCTTGTGGGCCTGCTCGATGATGTCCTGGGTTGCGGCCTCGCGTGCAAGCAAGGCGACCAGCTCCTGGCGATCACGGCCGCTGCTGCTCAGCAACTCCTCCAGCAGGCGCCGGCTCAGTTGCGGGTCGCCTCCGGTGAGCGCGTCCAGGCTGCCGAGGTCCAACTTGAGGCCCGATGGCTGCGGGCATATCTGCGCCAGTTGCCGCTCCAGTGCCGTCAGGCTGATCGGTTTGAACAGGCAATCGTCCATGCCCGCTTCAATGCAGCGCTGTCTCTCCTCGGGCTGGGCGTTGGCGGTAAAACCCAGCACTACGCAAGGGCGCAGTTGTTCGCGCTGTTCGTACTCACGAATCGAGCGGGTCAACTCGTAGCCGTTCATGATGGGCATGTTGCAGTCGGCGATCACCAGGTCGAAGCGTTCCTGGCGCCAGGCCTGAAAGCCGGCAGCACCGTGCGGGGCCGCGGTGAACTGGTGCCCCAGGTAACCCAGTTGCTGGCACATCAGCAAGCGGTTCGCCGGGTGATCGTCCACCACCAATACGTTGAGCACCGGGGCAGGCGCCGGCGCCACCGGCTTGAGTTCATTCACCGCCTCGACTGGCTGCAGGCGCGACATTTTCAGGCTGACATGCACCTGGGTACCGACCATCGGTACGCTGCTCAGGCTCAGGGTGCCGCCCATCATTGCGCACAAGCTGCGGCAGATCACCAGTCCCAGTCCTGCGCCGCTGCGGGCCAAATGCCCCGAGTTGTCCGCCTGGGCGAAGGGTTCGAACAACCGCAGTTGGTCGTCGCGGTTGATGCCGATACCGGTGTCCTCCACCACCAGCTTCATTTCGACTTGCTGCGCGACCTCGGTGTCCAGTAATTCCACGCGGATCTTTACCTGACCGCGTTCAGTGAACTTGATGGCATTGCTGACCAGGTTGGACAGCACCTGCTTGAAGCGCAACGGGTCGATCAGCACATCGTGGTCATCACACTCAGGCTTGAACTCCAGCAGCAGGCTCAGGGTTTTCTGGCGCGCCAGGCCGTCGAATACCCGCACCACCGATTCGATCACTTCCTTGAGGTTGACGCGCTCGGGGGCCAGGCTCAGGCGGCCGGATTCGATGCGGGCGATGTCGAGGATGTCGCCGATCAGTTCCAGCAAATCCTTGGCCGAGTTGTAGGCCACCTCGATTGCCGGACGGTCCAGGTGCCCTTGGTCGGCACGTTTTAGCGTCAGCTCCAGCATACCGATCACCGCATTCATCGGCGTACGGATCTCGTGGCTCATGGTTGCGAGAAAAGTGCTTTTCGCCCGATTAGCCTCGTCGGCGCGCTCCTTGGCCGTGCGCAGTTCATCGAACAGCTGGCGCCGCTCGCTGATGTCGATCCAGCCGCCGATGACGCCTTGGACCTCGCCCGTCGAATCGCGGTAAGGCAGGATCCAGTGGTAGATCGTCAGTTTCTTGCCGCGGATGTGCAGCGACCGATCCAGGATCAACGGGTCGCCTTGCGCCACAACGCGCTGGTAGTCGGCGTGATATTGAGCGGCCTCTGTTTCGAGTGCCGTGCTGATCTGGAGCGCACTTTTGCCGATCACGTCCTCGCGCTTGACGTCGAACGCTTGCAGGTAGCTGTCGTTACAGGTTTGCAGCAGGCCCTTGCGGTCACGCACGTAAATCGGATGGGGCGTTTCGTTGACCAGTGCGCGCATGAACTCGAACTGGTCGTTGAGTGCGCGCTCGGCCATCTTGCGATGCTTGATCTGCCGGCGCATGTAGGCGTTCCAGGCCAGGGAAATCAATAGCAGCAGGCCAGTGCCGAGAATGATCTTGGCGATCAGGTCGTGGTAGTTGCGCCAGTAACTGTCGGACGCGGCGGTGTAGCCGCGCCACCGGCTGTTGATGACGCCCAGCTCATCCGGGGCGATGCTGAGCAGGGCCTTGTCGATAATCGACGTGAGTTCGGTGGCCCTGCGGGACGTCGCCAGCGCGAACGTGGCCGGCGCGGTGCCGATGCTGGAGCTGATCTGAATCTTGTCCTGGAACATCGGTGAGGACAGCAAGTAGTTGGCGATCACCAAGGTGTTTACGGCGCCGTCCACGTGCCCTTGTACCAACAGCTCGGTGGATTTGAAGGTGTCACCGGTCTCTACCAGTTGAATCCGCGGATAGCGTTCGCGCAGGAACTTTACCAGCGGGCTGCCCTGGGTGACCGCCAGGCGCTTGCCTTCCATCGCGTCCAGGCCGTTCGGCGTCCGGTCTTCCTTGCGCGTCAACATCACGTAGGAGTTTTCGAGATAGGGCCGGCTGAAGTTCAGTTGGGCCTCCCGCTCGGTGCTTGGCACGATGGCACCGATCATGTCGGCCTTGCCGGTGTTGATCTGGTCGATCGTTGCGTTCACATCGCGCTCGCGCTGGAGTTCGAAGCGCAACCCGGTGCGCAGGCGGATCAGCTCCAGCAGGTCGGCGGTGATGCCGCGAAAATTGCCGTCGGCATCGAAGAAGGACAACGGTGCGAAGGTTTCGTTGACAACCACCTTGACCACCGGGTGATCGTTCAGCCAGCGCTCCTCGCGTTTGCTCAGTTGCAGCTTCTGGTCGGTCAGCAGGATGTCGCTGCCGGCACTCCAGCGCTTGGCAATGCTCTCGCGTTCGTTGGTGGGCACCTTTGCCAGCACTGAATCGACAATGCCCTGCAGCATGTGCTGGTCCTGGCGCATGGCAAAGCTGAAACCATGGGCCTCGTGCTTCCCGAAATTGGCCATGCGGATATTTTTCAGGTAGCCCTTGTTGATCATGTAGTGAGTGGAAATGGTATCGCCGAGAAACACATCCGCCTGATCGAATGCCACCGCATTCAACGCATTCTGGTACGACGGGTAGGCGCGGATCAGGGCCTTGGGGTACAGCTTCTGCACTTCGTCCAGTGGCAGGTAGTGATAGACCAGGCTTAACCGCAGCCCTGCGAGGCCATCTGTGAGGCTGCGGGTTTCACCCTCGCGGGTGACCAGCACCGGTTGATCCACCGCATACGGCGCGGAAAGGCTGAGCAGGGGGTTGGCGGCCTCAAAGCCATTGGAGGTGCCGAGCAGGTCGATCTCCCCCGATTCGAGTGCCTGGATGGACGCTTCCCGTGATGGGTAGCGCAAGACCTTGACCGGCATCGACAAGGCCTTGGCCAGAATCCCGGCATAATCGGCGGTCAGTCCTTCGTAGTCACGCCCACTGGATGTGAGGTCGAAGGGCGGGTAGTCAGGGAGTGCCGTGCCCAGCACCAGCTCGCGTTTGTTCTGCAACCACTGGCGCTGGGTCTTGTCCAGAGGGGTGTCCAGTTGGACGGACCCTGCGCGGCTCAATAAGGTGAAGTGTTCCGGCTCCGGTTGAACAGCGAGCACAGTGGTGCTCAAGCACACGCCTGCGCTCAATACAATCAAATAATCCTTTATACGCCTGGGCATCCGCTTTCTCACACTAGCGCGTTTCGTTTTGCCAACTCGATAAGTTCTACCAAGGATTTGGCCTTTAATTTTTGCATGAGCCTCTTTTTATAAGTGCTGACGGTCTTGTTGCTTAGAAACATGCCTTTGGCAATTTCCTTGTTGGTGCGGCCTTGTGCAAAAAGTTGCAAAACCATCAGTTCCCGGTCATTAACCGATTTGAATAGTTCAAGTTCATGGGAGTGACTTTCTGAGCCTGCGGCGTTCAATGCCTGGCTGGGGAAATAGTTATAACCGGATAATACGGCGCGGATGGCGCTGAGCAGTTCGCTCAGGTCGCCTTCCTTGCACACATAGCCGTCGGCACCCGAGCGCATGCAGCGTGTGGCAAAGAGCGTAGGGGACTGCGCGGTCAGGACGAGGGTCTTCATCTGGGTGTTCATCGCGTTGAATCGGCACAACACTTCAAGCCCATCGAGTTTCGGAATACTGATGTCAAGAATGATCAAGTCCGGAAGGCATTCACGGACCATTTGTATCGCATCACAACCATTATCCGTTTCACCGACGACTTTGTAGCCTTCGTGCTCCAACAACATTCGAATTGCCAACCTTATAACGGGGTGGTCATCGATAATGAAAACTGAGTTCATAATCACATTCCATGCAAGTGCAAATAAAGCGGGCACATTAGCTCAGAAGATGTGGTGTGAGCATGAAGCCTGGTGGCAGCAGATACAAAACAAGAATGTTCCTACATCAAAAAAGGCTGAGACCTACAGGTCATCAGGATTTATGGCTGGCTGTGTCAGTGTGTCGATGGCTGCAGGGTGGGAATGTTGCGGTCAGGATGGCGAGGTTGGCTTTGTACTGGTTATTTTCTTATGTGTTGATGTTTAAATTCCTACGGCTACAAGTCAGATATTGGATTAAGTAGTGCTGAAAGTTCGTTGCCGTTCAACGGTTTTGACAAGTAACCCAGTAACGGCAAGTGACGTTGTTGCGCTTGAATATAGAGTTTTGATAATTCGAGTAGGGACAGGCTGCTGAGCAACACCGCTGCGCTGATGAACCCACGGCGGCTGGCTATTTCGACCAGTTCCAGCCCCGGCAGGTCCGGCAGGCATTGGTCGCAGAGCAACAGGTCGAAAGGCGTTTCGGAGCGGCTCATCTGACGGACCGCCTGTTCGGCGTTTTCCGCCAGGGTCTGCTGCGTGAAACCGAAGCTTTTGAGCAGGCACTGAGTCGCGATGAGCTGAAAGGGATGGTCCTCCACCAACAGGATACGCAGGTGATGTTCGGGCATAAAAGGGCACACACTGAGTCAAGCGTCGTGGGTTGGGGCGTAGGAATTACTCGCCAGATCGGCCAGAAACGTGCGTGATTATTCTTCGAGTGAGTGTGCGAATTCGATCAGGCCGCTCTGTTCCCATCGTAGGGCGATTCCTTTCAGGGAACAGGCGGCTGGATAGACAGGATTACTGAGGGCTGGAACGCCCCGTCATCTCCCGTGCCATTTCGGTGGCGTAGCTGTCGGTCATGCCGGCGATAAAGTCGATCATGCGTAGAAACGAGGCGTGCAATGGCCACGCCGGATTGGGCGCGCTGTTGCCCAGCAGGTCGAGAATACGCCGGTTCTTGAACGAAGGCGTGCGTCCGCCATGCTGCTCCAGCGCGGCGCCGCAGAAGGCGTTCAGGAGGATCTCCAGGGTGGTGTAGGCGCCGATCTCATGCAGGGTCTTGCGCTTGTCCTGAAAGATTTTCTTGCGTGCCATGTCCTTGGCGTCGAGCACGCAGCGTTTGGCCGGACCGTGCATATGCTCCACCAGGTCCCCTGGCAGGGTGCCCGCAAGCAAGGCATCTTGTTGTTCGACAAAGGCCTGCGCCGCTGCGTTGGTCAGGTGTTCGATGGCCTTGCCGCGCAGGATCGCCAGTTTGCGTCGGCGCGAGTCGTCGGGGCCCAATTGGCGATAGGTTTGCGGCAGGTCGTCGCCCACTAGGTCAAGCAACAGCGACTCGACTTCGGCGTATTGCAACAGGTCCATTTCCAGGCCGTCTTCGAGGTCGATCAACGCATAGCAGATGTCGTCGGCCGCCTCCATCAGATAGACCAGCGGATGACGCGCCCAACGTTGTTCTTCCAGTTGCGGCAGGCCGAGCTTGTGGGCGATCTGCTCAAGAATCGGCAGCTCGCTCTGGTAGCAGCCGAACTTGTGTTTCTTGTAGCCCAGGGAGTCGGCGTGGCGGGCGGTCCAGGGGTATTTCAGGTATGTGCCGAGGGTGGCGTAGGTCAGCCGCGTGCCGCCGTCGAACTGGTGATATTCCAGCTGGGTGAGCACCCGGAACCCCTGGGCATTGCCCTCGAAATTGAGGAAGTCATTGCGCTCGGCGCTGCTCATGTCATCCAGCCAACCGCGCCCGGCGGCCTGCTGGAACCAGTGGCGGATGGCGTCTTCACCGGAGTGCCCGAACGGCGGGTTGCCGATGTCATGGGCCAGGCAGGCCGATTGCACCACCATGCCCAGGTCACTGGGGTCGCACCAGTCGGGCAGGGCACCGCGCAGGGTCTCGCCGACGCGCATGCCCAGGGAGCGGCCGACGCAACTGACTTCCAGCGAGTGGGTCAGGCGCGTGTGGATGTGGTCGTTGCTCGACACCGGGTGCACCTGGGTCTTGCGGCCCAGGCGGCGGAACGCGCCGGAGAAAATGATGCGGTCGTGGTCTTTGTGAAACGGGCTGCGCCCCAGTTCTTCCGGGCTGTGCAGGGGTTTGCCAAGACGTTCGCGGGTCAGCAGGGTGGGCCAATCCAAGGCGGGTACTCTCCGTGCGGTGAATGACCCCCCCAGCTTCCCGGTTCCGCTTCGGCGGGGCAAGCGAAAATCTACAGCCCGGCGGCGTCGACATCGATTAACAGCAAGCGCTGACCGTTATCGAAGAATTGTCCGGCGGTCAGGCAGTATTGATTGCTGGTGGCGTCGCGATAGGTTGAAGACAGATTCAGCCGCCGCTCCTCCCAACCCTCGGCCAGCAAGTGATAGAAATACGGGCGCCACGACCAGTTGTGACCCAGGTAACGGCTGTCGGCTTGCCAGGCATCGTGCTGCCATTCGAAGTTCGGGGTCAGTTGGGTGCCATGCCGGTCGCACTGATAGAAGCGCAGCAGCCAGGGGAAGTCCGGCAGTTGTGGCAGTTGGCTCAAGGGTGCCTGGCCCTGGGCCCAGGTTTGCAGGATGTGCATCAGCTCGACCAATTGCAGGCGCAGCTGCATGAGGCGCCCGCGCTCCGTGAGTTTTTGCTGGACGTACTGCGTGCGCAGTTGTGCAAAGCGTGGCACGAAGGCATCGGCGGCGAACCAGTCAAGCTGCGCCTGGGCGAACAGATACCCCTGCACATACCGCGCCCCGCACTCCAGGGCAAAGCTCAACTGCGCTTCGGTCTCCACGCCTTCGGCAATGATCCAGCAGCCGGTCTTCTCGGCCATTTGCGCGAGTGCGCGCACCACTTCGCTGCTCGGCCCGCCGCGTGCGGCGTCCTGGAACAGGCGCATGTCGAGCTTGAGAATATCCGGTTGCAGCGCCAGCACCCGATCCAGCTGGGAGTAGCCCGCACCGAAATCGTCGATGGCAATGCGCGCGCCGGCCTCGCGATAACGCGCCACTACGTCAGCCAAGCGCTGGATGTTGCCGCCCAACTCGGTGATCTCGAATACGATCCGCCGGGGATCGACGCCGTGGGCGCGCACTTGCTTGAGGCTGGGCAGCACCTGGCCGGGGCGCAGGCGGTTGATCCAGCGGGGCGAGATGTTCAGGCTGAGGAACCAGTCTTCGGGCACTTCGTGCAGGCGGCTCAGTGCGTTGTCGCGGATCTGCCGGTCCAGTCGCCGCAGGCTCACGCCAGGCGTGCGCGGGTCAGCGAACAGCGGCCCCACGGACTGCAAGCGGCCGTCAGGTTGACGCAAGCGACCCAGGGCTTCGACGCCGGCAATGCGCCCGGTGGCAGTGTCGATAAACGGCTGGAAGCAGGCGAGCGGTTGCCCGTCGATCACAGGGACTCCTTAAAGAAATGGCGAAAAAAGGCCCGACTCTCGAAAACGAGAGCCGGGCCGCTTTTGTCTGCAAGAATGCAGCCAGCGTGGCTCAGCCTTTGCGCGACGCACCCTGCATGGCCAGTTTGATCAGCGGGATCAAACCGGCGCCCAACCGTACCAGGCGCGTCAGGCTGGCGAGACTGCCACCCTTGGCGCCCTTGCCGGTGAAGAAGCCCAGCAGCGTCACCGCCGCCACGCCCCACAGCGGCGCATGCTTGATGCCCAGGCTGTCCTGCCAGTTCTGGCCCATGTTGCGCACCTTGGCCAGTGGTGCCACCAGTTGCTGCGACTCATGGCGGATTTCCTGGCGGTGCATTTCCATGCGCAGGCGGATCAGCGCCTTGCGCATTTCCCGGCGCGAAGTGGTGTGCGGGATTTCAGTCAGGCTCATGGCAGCAGGCGCTCCCGGTCGTTGGCCAGCTCTTCGAGGGTGGCGTGGAACGGTGTGGACTCATCGAACACCGCCGCTTTCAGGCGTAAGCCGCAGAAGGCGGCGGCCAGGCTGTAGAACACGCAGAGGCAGATGATCCCGGTGAGACGATAGCCGGTGTCCCAGACCAGGATCATCACCAGGGTCGACAACCCCACCAACAGCAGCAGGGCAAACACCAACGCCAGCCCGGCAAACAGCAACAGGCTGACGGTGCGCGCCTTCTGCTCCTGTAATTCGATGCCGAACAGTTCGACGTGGCTGTGCAGCAAACCCAACACGGCCGCGCCCAGGCGCTTTGAAGTAGAGCTCGTGGACGAGCCGGTTTCGCCGTTAGACATGATTAGCGCCTTGTAGCCAGCAGGCCGATCAGGAAACCCACGCCGGCGGCAATGCCGACCGACTGCCAAGGATTGGCCTGCACATAATCTTCAGTGGCGGTGACGGCCGCCTGGCCGCGTTCGCGCAGGGACTCTTCGGTCTGGTGCAAGGTTTCACGGGCCTTGAGCAGGCTCTCGTGGATCTTGCTGCGCAGCTCGTCGGCTTGGTCACCAGCCAGGATCTTGGTGTCGTCCAGCAGCTTTTCGGTGTCGCTGACCAGGGTTTGAAAATCCGCCAGCAGTATTTCTTGAGCAGTCTTTGCCGTTTTTCTGGCCATGGTTATCTCCGTGATGGGCTGAATCTGTGCGTTGTGGTTTCGAGTCACCGGCATCGGTGAAGGTTCAGTGCAATTGTCTGGTACAGCTTTTGCTTTGCCTTGGTGCGCAGGCCACGTGGCTTGCGCTGAATCCGGGCGGTCGGGCAGGAAGCCTTCAAAAACCTTACCCTAAATAACTGAAACTCGCGGAAAAACCCTGTCGGCAACGGCCTGTTGTGGTGATCGCTGCGCTAAAGCGGTTCACGCCCTCTGAAGAGGGGTGGAGCCGGTGGTGCCAATTTAGTGCGCGAGACCCTGGCTTGAACCGCTTTGGTGCTTTTTGCCTTTAATGCAGGCCTGCCAACCTCCATGGAAAATTTGCAAAGTGCGGTGGACACCCTCGTCCACAGTTCCAACACCCTGTTTATCCTGATCGGCGCCGTCATGGTATTGGCCATGCACGCCGGCTTCGCGTTCCTCGAAGTCGGCACGGTGCGCCAGAAGAACCAGGTCAACGCGCTGTCGAAAATCCTCAGCGACTTCGCTATCTCCACGCTGGCCTATTTCTTTATAGGCTATTGGATCTCCTACGGCGTGAGTTTCCTGCAACCGGCTGCGGTGATCAGCGCCGATCATGGCTATGGCCTGGTGAAGTTCTTCTTCCTGCTGACGTTCGCAGCGGCGATCCCGGCGATTATTTCCGGAGGTATCGCCGAGCGTGCACGTTTTGTTCCGCAGCTGTGCGCCACGGCGCTGATCGTGGCGTTTATCTACCCGTTTTTCGAAGGCATGGTGTGGAACGGCAACTTCGGCCTGCAAGCCTGGCTGCTGGCGACCTTTGGTGCCAGTTTCCATGACTTCGCCGGTTCCGTGGTGGTGCACGCCATGGGTGGCTGGCTGGCGCTGGCGGCGGTATTGCTGCTCGGCCCGCGCAACGGGCGCTATCGCGAGGGACGACTGGTGGCGTTTGCACCGTCGAGCATTCCCTTCCTGGCGTTGGGGTCGTGGATTCTGATTGTCGGCTGGTTCGGCTTCAACGTAATGAGCGCGCAGACCCTGAACGGCGTCAGCGGCCTGGTGGCGGTCAATTCGCTGATGGCCATGGTCGGTGGCACCGTGGCCGCGCTGATCATCGGGCGCAATGACCCAGGCTTCCTGCACAACGGCCCCTTGGCCGGGCTGGTGGCGATCTGTGCCGGTTCCGACCTGATGCACCCGGTGGGCGCGCTGGTCACCGGCGTGGTTGCCGGTGGCCTGTTTGTGTGGTGCTTTATCGCCGCTCAGGACCGTTGGAAGATCGACGACGTGCTCGGCGTGTGGCCACTGCATGGCCTGTGCGGCGTATGGGGCGGCATCGCCTGCGGCATCTTTGGCCAGACCGCGCTGGGTGGCTTGGGCGGCGTCAGCCTGATCAGCCAGTTGATCGGCACCGCCCTGGGTGTGGTCGTGGCGTTGGGCGGCGGCCTGTTGGTGTACGGCGTGATCAAGCGCGCCTACGGCCTGCGCCTGAGCCAGGAAGAGGAGTATTACGGTGCGGACCTGTCGATTCACAAGATCGGCGCGGTCAGTCAGGATTGAGCGGCTCGTCGGCCGCTTGATAAAAACCGTGCAGCAGGCGATAGCGGTTATGCCGCACTTCGTCGACCCGCGCCTGCACCTGTTGGTCCGGCAGGCCCAGCAGGATCAAGGCGTGGGAGGCGAGCATCAGGCTCGACTCCAATAGCTCAGGCACCACTTCACTGGCGCCTGCAGCTTTCAATTCGGCCAACTGGCTGTCATCGCGGGTGCGCACCAGGATCGGCACTTCGCGGTTGATTCGCCGCGCTTCTTTCAACACCACCAGGGCGACATCGGTGTTGTCCACGGCAATCACCACCAACCGCGCGCGCTCCAGGCCGACCGCGCTGAGTAATGCGCCCCGTCGGCAATCGCCGTAATGCACGCTGCTCTCTTCGGTGGCGGCTTCCTGCACCCGTTCCGGGTCGTCATCCAGGGCGATAAACGCCTGTTGTTCATTGCGTAGAAAACGTCCGATGGATTGCCCGACGCGGCCATACCCACAAATCACCGCATGCCCGCGCAGTTCGGCGTTGAGTGCGGTGATGTGTTCCAGTTGCACCTGCTGGTTGGGCTTGCGGTGCAGACGCAGGGCAATGGCTGGAGCGGCGCGCAACAGCAGGGGCGTGAGCAACATCGAACAGAACGTCGCAGCGAGCAACAGGCCGTTGAACTCGTCCGGAATCAGCCGGCTCTGTTGCATCTGCGCCATCAAGGCAAAACAGAACTCGCCGCCCTGGGCCAGGGCCAGGCCGCTGCGCCAGGCGGTCTCGCTGTCGCTGCCGCGCCACTTGACCAGCGCAGCTACCACGCAGCCTTTGACCAGCATCAGCGTGAGCGTCAGGCCCAGGATCAACAGGCTGTGGCTGACGAACAGTTGCAGGTCGATCAGCATGCCGATACTGACGAAAAACAGCCCCAGCAGGATGTCGCGAAACGGGCGGATGTCGGCTTCGATCTGGTGCCGGTAATGGCTTTCCCCAAGCAGCATGCCGGCCAGGAACGCGCCGAGGGCCGGGGACAGCCCCAGCAAGTGCGTCAGCCACGCCGTAAGCAGCACGATCACCAACGCCAGCAGCACAAACAGCTCCGCCGAGTGAGACGCCGCGACCTCATGAAACAGGCGCGGCAACAGCCAGCGGCTGGCCAGCAGCAAGCCGACAAACAGCACCACGGTCTTGCCCAGGGTCAGCGGCAATGCCACGTACCAGGCCTGCTCGCCGGTGCCGGCGAACACCGGCACCAGGGTCAGCAGCAACACCGCCACCACATCCTGGAACAGCAATACGCCAATCGCATTCTGGCCATGGCTGCTGAAGATTTCGCCGAGGCTGGTCAGCTCCTTGCTGACGATGGCCGTGGACGACAACGCCAGCCCGGCGCCGAGCAACAACGCGATGCCCGGTGCCACGCCCAGCGCCATCAACAGGATACCCAGCAGCACCCCGCAACCCAGCACCTGCAAACTGCCCAGGCCGAACACCACATGGCGCAGGGCAAGCATTTTGGTCAAGGAAAACTCCAGGCCCAGGGAGAACAGCAGGAACACCACGCCCAGTTCGGCCAGGTCCGGCAGCTCTTCGCTGTCATTCACCCAGTCCAGGGCAGTCGGTCCCACGGCCAGGCCCACGCACAGGTAGCCGAGCACGGGCGGCAGTTGCAGCCGGCGAAACAGCGCAATCACCACCAAGGATGAGGCCAGAATGATCAGCAGGTTGGCAAACACACACATCTCCATTGCAAAAGGGCAGGCAAAAAGCCGCGAGAATCACTGAATCAGTTATAGGCCATGCTGACCTGCGTCAGGGTTTTCTGTGGCAAGGGCGCTTGCTCGCGTCGGACTGCGCAGCAGTCCCATGCCTGGGGCCGCTTCGCGGCCCAGCGGCAGCAAGCGCCCTCGCCACAGGTAACCAGCGGGCATAGAATGGTCGCCTACTTTCTGAGCAGGTCCGTTTGTCATGCTTCCTGAATGCCAGCTGTTCGGCACCCTGGGTTGCCATCTTTGTGAGAATGCCGAATCCGAAATCATGCCGCTCGTCGAACACGGGCTGATGGTTGAATTGGTCGATATCGCCGATTCCGAAGCGCTGTTTGAGAGCTACGGCCTAAGGATTCCGGTACTCCGGCGGGTCGACACCGGCGCTGAGCTGGACTGGCCGTTCGACAGCGGGCAGGTGGTCGCCTTCCTGCGCTGAGGTTTGCGCGATGGCGGGTTTCCGAATATTGAGTTACTGTATGTTTGTACAGCGATTGAATAGAGGGAACGCCCGTGGTGAATGTTGAACAACTGAAAAGCAGCGTCAATCGCATGTCCGCCGATGTCGTGCGTGACGCGGTGAACGAGCTGCGCCTCGACGGCCTGGTCACGGAAGGCAAGACGCCGTTTAACAAAGTGCATTTCAATACCTGCTTTGCCGAGATCGAGGCGTTGTTCCAGCGCGCCGGCTATCACAAGCAGTTGGATGTGGTGGGTTACCAGGGTTTGTTGTACGCGCTGTACGATCCAGGCCGCTGGGAAGCGGTGGACGTGCTGCGCTGGCTCAAGGAATTCACCGAGGCCGCCAGTGCCTCGCCGGTTCTGCGGGCGCAATTGGCCAAGGCCTGAGCCATGCGGGATAATGCCCGCCGGTTTTCTCAAGCTTCGAGCATCTGCATGTCCACTTCCGGTTTTATCGCGTCCGAGCACCAAGCCAGCACCCTGTACTTGCCGCCGGGCCCTTGGGCGACGGTGCTCGAGTGCCTGTGCGAGCACTTCCCGGCGATCGGCCGGGAACATTGGCTGGACCGCATCGCGCGCGGTCGGGTGCTGGATGTCCACGGTAGCCCGATCAGCCAGGGCCTGGCCTACAAGGAAGGCCTGTGCATCTACTACTTTCGCGAAGTGCCGAACGAAAAGGTGATCCCGGTCGAGGAGAGCATCCTCTACGCCGATGAACACTTGGTGGTCGCCGACAAACCGCACTTCCTGCCTGTGACGCCGGCCGGTGAGTATGTCGAGCAAACCCTGCTGCGCCGCCTGATCCGCCGCTTGGACAATCCGTCGCTGGTGCCCCTGCATCGCATTGACCGGCACACCGCGGGGCTGGTGCTGTTTTCGGCCAACCCGGCCAGTCGTGCGGCGTATCAACAGCTGTTTCCCACGCGCCAGATCGACAAGTTCTACGAAGCCATCGCCCCTGCCTTGCCCGACCTGACCTTCCCCCTGGTGCATAAAAGCCGCCTGGTGGATGGCGAGCCGTTCTTCCGCATGCAGGAAGGCGCAGGTGTGAGCAACACCGAAACGGCGGTTGAAGTGCGCGAGAAACACGGCGATCTGTGGCGCTACGGCCTGTTCCCGGTGACCGGCAAGAAGCACCAGTTGCGCGTGCACATGACTGCGCTCGGCGCGAGTATCTGTAACGACCCGTTCTACCCTGACGTGATCAAGGATGCCGTGGACGACTACGCCAACCCCCTCAAGCTGCTGGCCCAGGGTGTCCGGTTCATCGACCCGGTGACCGGCGAAGAACGCAGCTTCCGTAGCCGCATCACCCTCGACTGGTAACCCGCAAGAACGACAAGGCCCGCACGCGGCGGGCCTTGGTGGCAAACGCTAAGACTTACAGGTCTTTAACGGTGCGGACCTGATCCTTGTTGATGCGGGTCTGCTTGCCGTCCAGTTGTTCGAACTCGTAGAAGCCCGAATCCTTATCGAATTTAGGGGTGTCGACGGCCTGGATTTCGCGACCGTCATTCAGGGTGATCACTGTTGGCGAAGCGCAACCGGCGAGGGTGGCGAGGCCCAGTGCAAGCATGAGAGCGGCGATGGTCCGTTGAGTCATGGTGTTGTCTCCGAGAGAATTCTTTTGAAATACTGACCTTGTGACGCGCGCGGCGTCGACAAAGTTCCTGATGCGAGGCTCATTCTGACACGCCGGGGCTGGGGAGTAACAGCTCGGGGGTATTCAGGTTGGCCAGGCGCGGATCATCCGCCGGGCATTCCAGGCCCACCGCGCCGAGTTTCATGAAGATCTGTCGCGGGCTGCGTTCACCGGCGTGCCAGGCGGCCTCGACCGCGTCGCGCAGGGCGGTGGGCAGGATGCAGATCAGCGGTTCCCAGAATTGACCATGGCGCACCATCACAGGCACCCGCGGATTGCGTTGCGCGGTCGTACGCAGCTCGGCCAACAGTTGTGCATCGATCTGCGGTACATCGCACGGCAGGATCAGCAAATGCCCATGACGCGCAGCGACAAGACCGGCGCGGATGCCTGCGAGCGGCCCGGGGTAGTCCGGGCTGTCGTCATTGACCAGTTGGTCGGCAAACGCCGCGTATCGCTCGGGGTTGCGGTTGCACGAGATGATCAGGTCGTCCGTCAGCGGCCGGACCAAACCGTGCAGGTGCGCAATCAACGGCTGACCGCGCCATTCCAGCAGGCCCTTGTCCTGGCCGCCCATGCGCTGGCCACGGCCACCGGACAACAGCAACACCGAACAGGGCAGGGGCGATGAATCGATAGGCATGGCGGTTCCGCAGCGGCAGCAAAAGGGGGGCCTGTGATATAACACCCGCCTGTTTCTTCGACAACCGGACCGTGCCATGACCGCCAAGGCAGATGCGCCCTTCGTACCCCTGAACATCGCTGTATTGACCGTCAGCGACACCCGCACCCTGGACACCGACACCTCGGGCCAGGTCTTCGTCGACCGCCTCACCGCCGCGGGCCACAACCTGGCCGAGCGTGTGCTGCTCAAGGATGATCTCTACAAGATCCGCGCCCAGGTCGCCCACTGGATCGCCGAAGACGTGGTGCAGGTCGTGCTGATCACCGGCGGCACCGGCTTCACCGGCCGCGACAGCACCCCGGAAGCCGTGAGCTGCCTGCTGGACAAACAGGTCGACGGCTTTGGCGAACTGTTCCGCCAGATCTCCGTGGCCGACATCGGCACCTCCACCGTGCAATCGCGCGCCCTGGCCGGCCTGGCCAACGGCACCCTGGTGTGCTGCCTGCCGGGTTCGACCAATGCGGTGCGCACCGGCTGGGATGGCATCCTCGCCGAGCAACTGGACAACCGTCACCGCCCATGCAATTTCGTACCGCACTTGAAGCAGGCCGAGCCCTGTGAATCCCGTGGGTAAGCCCGGCAAGAGCGGTGCGCTGATGCCGGTGGAAGACGCCTTGGCGCAACTGCTGGCGATGGCCGAGGCCGCGCCGATCCTCGATTTGCAAACGTTGCCCCTGGCCGATTGCGATGGCCGTGTCTTGGCGCTAGACCTGATCTCCACCCTCGACCTGCCGCCTTGGCCGAACAGCGCCATGGACGGTTACGCCCTGCGCCTGGCCGACTGGAACGGCGAGCCGTTGGTGGTCAGCCAGCGCATCTTCGCCGGGCAGGCGCCGCAGCCATTGGCCGCCGGCACCTGCGCGCGGATCTTCACCGGGGCACCGGTGCCGGAAGGCGCGGATTGCGTGGAGATGCAGGAGAACGCCGTGGTCCACGCCGACGAGCGCGTGAGTTTCAGCGAGCCCCTGCACCTCCAGCAGAACATCCGCCCCCAAGGCCAGGAAACCACGGTCGGTGAGTTGGTCCTGACTGCAGGCACGCGCCTGGGGCCCGTCGAACTGGGGCTCGCCGCTTCACTCGGGCGTGACCGCCTTGAAGTCGTCCGCCGCCCGCGCGTCGCCGTGCTGTCCACCGGTGACGAACTGATCGAGCCCGGCCTGCCGCTGGGCCCCGGGCAGATCTACAACAGCAACCGTCGTGTGTTGTGTACCTGGCTTGAGCGCATGGGCTGCGAGGTGATCGACGCCGGCATTCTGCCCGACGATCTGGAGCAGACCCGCTCGCGCCTGGCGGGCCTGGGCAGCGTTGATCTGATCCTGTCGACGGGCGGTGTGTCGGTCGGCGAGGCGGATTTCCTCGGCATTGCCCTGCGGGAAGAGGGCGAGCTGGCGCTGTGGAAGCTCGCGATCAAACCAGGCAAGCCGCTGACCTTCGGGCACTTCCGTGGCGTGCCGGTGATTGGCCTGCCGGGCAACCCGGCCTCGACCCTGGTGACGTTTGCGTTGCTGGCGCGGCCCTACCTGCTGCGCCGCCAAGGGGTGGCGGACGTGGAGCCATTGCGTTTCGAAGTGCCAGTGGGGTTCACGTGGCCCAAACCGGGCAACCGCCGCGAGTACCTGCGCGGGCGCATCGAGCAGGGCAAGGCGATCATCTACCGCAACCAGAGCTCCGGCGTGCTGCGCAGCGCGGCGTGGGCCGAGGGGTTGGTGGAGGTGTTGGAAGGGACGATGTTGGCGGAGGGGGATGTGGTCAACTTCATTCCCCTGAGCGAAGTCTTGAACTGAACACAAATCCCCTGTGGGAGCGGGTTTGCTCGCGAATGCGGTGGGTCAGTTGATACATCTGTTAGCTGATACACCGCATTCGCGAGCAAGCCCGCTCCCACATTTGGATTGATGTATGTCTGGAAGTGCTCAGTAGTCGTCGCCACGCTCTGTGATGTCCCGCTCCACCGGCCCCGCATCCGGGTCATATCCCACCGGGAACTTGCCCTTCAACGTCCAGGCAAACGCAATGATCTCCGCCACCGTGCGGTACAACTCCTCCGGAATGCTATCCCCCAGCTCCATGCGTGCCAGCAGCTTCACCAGCTCGGCATTTTCATAGATCGGTACTTCATTCTCCCGCGCCAGCTTGAGGATCGCCTCGGCCAGCGCATCGTCGCCCTTGGCCGTCAGGGTCGGTGCTTGCTGGCCGTCGTACTTGAGGGCAATCGCCTGGCGCGGCGGGTTGGCGTTGTTCATGCGGTTTCATCCACCCAGCGTTGCTCCAGTCCGGTTTTCGGCCCGCGTGGCGGGGTGCCGAGGTGGCAGTCGAGGTCGCCGACGTTAAGGCCCGAGGTGACCAGGCGTTCGCGCAAGTGGCCCAGGTGGCTTTCGATCAAGCTGGCGGTGAACGGCCGGGTCGCCCAGAGCTGGCTGGACAGTTTGCCCTGGCTCAGTTGCGCCTGGACCTGCAACGGTCCCAGTGGCTCCATGTCGAACGCCAGGTCCACGCGCCAGAGCATCTGCCTGGGGTCTTTGCGTTCTTTGCGTTCGGGCTGGTCTTTGTCCGGCGCCGGTTCTTCACGCTGGAACTTGACCTGCAAGGGCACGATGTCCTGCAAGGTGCGCATGGGGATTTCCAACTGCCAGGTGGTTTGCAGGCGACCATCGGCGGTGGTGCCGGTTTGCTCCAGGCTCGACAGCTGGTGGCTTTGCAGGCGTGAGATGGCGCCGGCGGCCAGGCGCAGCAGGTTTTCCAGGTCGCCTTCGCCTTCCAGTTTCGCCATCAGCCGTTCGGGCAGCGGGAAACCGGCGGGAGCCTGGCGGGCACTGAGCTGGCCGAGGGTGTTCAGCGGGCTGCGTACAAAGTTGGGCAGTACCTGGGCCAGGGTATTGGCGGCGAGGATGGCATTGAGGTTGGTGCTGGCGGGCAGGGCCGGTAGCAGCTCGGCCACCAGGCGCAGCAGGGCGCCTTTCATGTCCAGCGGTGGAACCCCTGGGTTCTGCCCAGCGAGCAGTTTGGCTTCAAGAAAGGCGCCGCTGTTCTGGATCACCTGGGCCAGCACTTTCGGATTGCTGACTTGCGCCAAATCGGGCAAAGCAGCCAACAAACGCTCGGCCGCCGCGCGCAGTTCAGTGGAGGTGCTGTCACTGCGCGGCAGGTTCTGCAACGCAGTGAACACGGCATCCAGTGAGCCTTGGCGGCTATGTTGAGTCGCCAACTGCTGGGTGACGGCCAGTTGGTCCTTCAAGCCACTCAGCGGCACGAAATTCAGGGTTTGCGCGTTCTGCACCACGGCGCTGAGCAAGCTGCCGACGCGCAGCGGCTGGGGGCTTTCCAACGTCAATGTAGCGCCGGCAAGGGTGTTGTTGAGCACCGTCACCAGCGAACGGTAGATCGCCGGTTGCGCTGCGCCCTGGGGCAGCATCTGGGTGGTCAGCACCTTGGCTTGCAGCAGCGTGCCGACCGGCAACTGCGTGGTGTCGATGCGGGTGAGGGCGGCGACGTTGGCGCTCAGGGCCTGCTGCAAGCTGATGGTCAGGTTGCCCGCCGGGGTCTGGCTGACCGCCACATTGCTGCCCAACGGCAAGGGTTGCGCGCTGCTGGCTTGCACCAGGGTCTGGCGGCCGCCGTCGAGGGTCAGCTTGAGCAGCAACTGAAAGGCTTCACCGCCTTGTTTCAGGGCGATGACTTCGGCGTTGGCGGTTTTTCCCGGGGAAATCAGCCCGGTCTGCGGTTCCAGCAACTTGAGCAGTTCACCGGTCGCGGGCAGCGGGGCGGGCCCGCCTGTCGAGGCGGGTGGAAGCACAGGAAGGTTGATTTCGCCGGTCATCGTCTACGCCGTCTTGAAGGAAATTGCCCTCTTGAGAGTAGGGCATCGCATGTATAATGCCGCCGGTCTGCAAAGAGAGCGCTAAAAACCTCACAACTATTTGATCCAGCTCTCTAAAATCGGTCGCCAAAGCCGTTATTGTGCATTTCTCTTTAACGGCCGTTGCACCGCCGACTTGAACCGTAAAGGCCCGCGATCTTTTGACCAGCCCTCTTCTTGAAGCCGTAGCGCTTTCCTGTGAACGCGACCTGCGCCTGTTGTTCGAGCACCTCGACCTGCGGCTGACGGGCGGCGACATGGTGCAGATCAGCGGCCCCAACGGCAGCGGCAAAACCAGTCTGCTGCGGCTGCTGGCCGGGTTGATGCAACCGACGGCGGGTGAAATACGCCTCAACGGCAAGCCCCTGAACGCGCAACGTACTGAACTGGCCCGCAACCTTGTCTGGATCGGCCACGCCGCCGGGATCAAGGACGTGCTCACCGCCGAAGAAAACCTCAGTTGGCTCAGCGCCCTGCATCATCCCGCCTCCCGTGACGCCATCTGGCAGGCCCTCGCCGCCGTCGGCCTCAAGGGCTTCGAAGACGTACCCTGTCACACCCTGTCCGCTGGCCAGCAGCGCCGCGTGGCCCTCGCGCGTTTGTACCTGCCGGGCCCGCCGCTGTGGATTCTCGACGAACCCTTCACCGCCCTCGACAAACAAGGCGTCGCCCAGTTGGAAGAGCACTTGGCCCAACACTGCGAGCAGGGCGGGCTGGTGGTGCTCACCACCCATCACACCCTCGCGCGCATGCCCGCCGGTTACCGTGACCTGGACCTGGGCCGGTGGTCGCTATGAGTGTGTTTGCCCTGTTGGTCGCCCGCGAAGCCCGGTTGTTATGCCGGCGCCCGGCCGAGTTGGCCAACCCACTGGTGTTCTTCGCGATTGTCATCGCACTGTTCCCGTTGGCGGTCGGTCCCGAGACTAAACTGTTGCAAACCTTGTCTCCGGGACTGGTGTGGGTGGCGGCGCTTTTATCGGTGCTGCTCTCGCTGGACGGGCTGTTTCGCAGTGATTTCGAAGACGGTTCCCTGGAGCAGTGGGTCCTTTCGTCGCACCCCCTGCCTCTACTGGTATTGGCCAAGGTGCTGGCACACTGGGTTTTTTCCGGCTTGGCGCTAGTCTTGCTCTCGCCGCTGCTGGCGCTGATGCTCGGTTTGCCCGTCGAATGCCTGCCGATCCTGCTGCTGAGCCTGTTGCTCGGTACGCCGGTCCTCAGTTTGCTGGGGGCGGTGGGCGCGGCGTTGACCGTGGGTTTGAAGCGCGGCGGGCTGTTGCTGGCCCTGTTGATTCTGCCGTTGTACATCCCGGTGTTGATCCTGGGCAGCGGCGCCTTGCAAGCCGCGCTCATGGGCATGCCGGCGACCGGTTACCTCTTGTGGCTTGGCAGCCTGACCGCCCTGGCGGTAACCCTGACACCTTTTGCGATAGCGGCCGGCCTGAAGATCAGCGTCGGCGAATAATGAGGTCTGGCTGATCATTAGCCAGTAAAGACCCTAAGCTGCTTGCGTCGACAAGCGGCAACCGTGATGGAAACAGCAATGAACTGGACCTGGTTTCACAAGCTTGGCTCACCCAAATGGTTCTACGGCATCAGCGGCAAGCTGCTGCCGTGGTTGAGCCTCTTCGCCGTGCTGCTGATCGGCATCGGTCTGGTCTGGGGCCTGGCCTTCGCGCCGCCGGACTATCAGCAAGGCAACAGCTTTCGCATCATCTACATCCACGTGCCGGCCGCGATGCTGGCCCAGTCCTGCTACGTGATGCTGGCGGTGTGCGGCATCGTCGGCCTGGTCTGGAAGATGAAACTCGCCGATGTCGCCCTGCAATGCGCCGCGCCCATCGGGGCGTGGATGACGGCCGTGGCGCTGGTCACCGGGGCGATCTGGGGCAAGCCGACCTGGGGTTCGTGGTGGGTGTGGGATGCGCGACTAACGTCCATGTTGATCCTGCTGTTCCTGTACTTCGGTCTGATTGCCCTGGGCAATGCGATCAGTAATCGTGACAGTGCCGCCAAGGCCTGCGCGGTGCTGGCGATTGTCGGCGTGATCAACATCCCGATCATCAAGTACTCGGTGGAGTGGTGGAACACCCTGCACCAGGGCGCCACCTTCACCCTCACCGAAAAACCGGCAATGCCCGTGGAAATGTGGGCGCCGCTGCTGTTGATGGTGCTGGGGTTCTACTGCTTTTTCGGCGCGGTGCTGCTGATGCGCATGCGCCTTGAGGTGCTCAAGCGTGAAGCCAGGGCCAGTTGGGTCAAGGCCGAAGTGCAAAGCTGCCTGGGAGCACGTGGATGAGTTTTGCTTCTTTCAGTGATTTTCTCGCCATGGGCCACCACGGCCTGTACGTCTGGACGGCCTATGGCATCTGCCTGGCGGTGCTGGCCCTCAACGTCGCCGCGCCGATCCTGGCCCGCAAGCGTTACCTGCAACAAGAGGCGCGTCGTCTGCGCCGGGAGACCGAAAAGTGAATCCGCTGCGTAGAAAACGTCTGTTGATCATCCTGGCCATCCTGGCTGGCGTGGGCATTGCCGTGGCCCTGGCCTTGAGCGCCTTGCAACAAAACATCAACCTGTTCTACACCCCGACCCAGATCGCCAATGGCGAAGCGCCGCTGGATACCCGCATCCGCGCCGGCGGCATGGTCGAGCAGGGCTCGCTGAAACGCTCCGGCGACTCCCTCGACGTGACCTTCGTGGTCACCGACTTCAGCAAGTCCGTGACCATCAGCTACCGCGGCATCCTCCCGGACCTGTTCCGCGAAGGCCAGGGCATCGTCGCCTTGGGCAAGCTCAACGCCGACGGCGTGGTGGTGGCCGATGAAGTGCTGGCCAAGCACGATGAAAAATACATGCCGCCGGAAGTGACCAAGGCCCTGAAAGACAGCGGCCAGTCCGCACCAACGCCCGCCAAGGAGGGTTGAGTGATGACGTCCGCACTGTTTATTCCTGAGTTGGGCCACCTGGCGATGATCATCGCCCTGTGCTTTGCCGTGGTGCAGGCCGTGGTGCCGTTGCTCGGTGCCTGGCGCGGCGACCGCCTGTGGATGAGCCTGGCGCAGCCGGCTGCCTGGGGCCAGTTTGCCTTCCTGCTGTTCGCGTTTGGCTGCCTGACCTACGCGTTTATGACCGACGATTTTTCCGTCGGCTACGTCGCCAATAACTCCAACAGCGCCTTGCCGTGGTACTACAAGTTCAGCGCGGTATGGGGTGCCCACGAAGGTTCGTTGCTGCTGTGGGCATTGATCCTCGGCGGCTGGACCTTCGCCGTGTCGGTGTTCTCGCGCCAACTGCCACAAGTCATGCTGGCGCGGGTGCTGGCGGTGATGGGCATGATCAGCATCGGCTTCCTGCTGTTCCTGATCATGACCTCCAACCCGTTCAGCCGCATCCTGCCGCAGATCCCGGTGGACGGTCACGACCTCAACCCGCTGCTGCAAGACATCGGCCTGATCGTGCATCCGCCGATGCTCTACATGGGGTACGTCGGCTTCTCCGTAGCGTTCGCCTTTGCCATCGCCGCCTTGCTCGGCGGGCGTCTCGATGCGGCCTGGGCGCGCTGGTCGCGGCCGTGGACCATCGTCGCCTGGGCGTTCCTCGGCATTGGCATCACCCTCGGTTCGTGGTGGGCGTACTACGAACTCGGCTGGGGCGGCTGGTGGTTCTGGGACCCGGTGGAAAACGCGTCCTTCATGCCTTGGCTGGTGGGCACGGCGTTGATTCACTCGCTGGCCGTCACCGAAAAGCGCGGCGTGTTCAAGAGCTGGACCGTGTTGCTGGCCATCGCGGCGTTTTCCCTCAGCCTGCTCGGCACTTTCCTCGTGCGCTCGGGGGTGCTGACCTCGGTGCATGCGTTTGCGTCTGATCCGGCACGCGGCATCTTCATCCTTATCTTCCTGCTGTTTGTGGTTGGTGGCTCCCTGACCCTGTTCGCCCTGCGCGCGCCGGTGGTCAAGAGCCAGGTCGGCTTCAACCTGTGGTCGCGGGAAACCCTGCTGCTGGGCAATAACCTGGTGCTGGTGGTGGCGGCGTCGATGATCCTGCTCGGCACCCTGTACCCGTTGGTGCTGGATGCGCTGAGCGGGGCCAAGCTGTCCGTGGGTCCGCCGTACTTCAACGCGTTGTTTATCCCATTGATGGGCTTGTTGATGGTGGTGATGGCCGTCGGCGTGCTGGTGCGCTGGAAAGACACCCCGCTGAAATGGCTGGTGGGCATGCTGATGCCGGTGTTGCTCGGCAGCGTGGCCCTGGCGGTGCTCGCCGGTTTTGCTTACGGCGACTTCAACTGGGCAGTGCTCGCCACTTTCCTGCTCGCCGCCTGGGTGCTGCTGGCCGGCGTGCGCGACATCTTCGACAAGACCCGCCACAAAGGGTTGATCAAAGGCCTGCCGGGCCTGACCCGCAGCTACTGGGGCATGCAGATCGCGCACATCGGCATCGCCGTGTGTGCCCTCGGCGTGGTGCTGTCCAGCCAGAACAGTGCCGAGCGCGACTTGCGCCTGGCGCCGGGCGAGTCCATGGACCTGGCCGGTTATCACTTCATCTTCGAAGGCGCCAAGCACTTCGAAGGGCCGAACTTCACGTCCGACAAAGGCACCGTACGCGTTGTGCGCAACGGTAAGGAAGTGGCGGTGCTGCACCCGGAAAAACGCCTGTACACCGTGCAGAGCTCGATGATGACCGAAGCCGGGATCGACGCCGGTTTCACCCGTGACCTCTATGTTGCGCTGGGTGAACCCTTGGGCGACGGCGCCTGGGCGGTGCGGGTGCATGTGAAACCGTTCGTGCGTTGGATCTGGTTCGGCGGTCTGCTTACCGGTTTCGGTGGTTTGCTGGCAGCGCTGGATCGACGTTATCGGGTCAAGGTCAAGAGCCGGGTGCGTGAAGCCCTCGGCATGCAGGGAGCGGCGGTATGAAGCGTTGGTTGATGGCGATCCCCCTGATCGTGTTTTTGCTCGGTGCGGTGGTTTTGTATCGTGGTCTCTACCTGGACCCGTCCGAGCTGCCTTCGGCAATGATCGGCAAGCCGTTCCCGGCGTTCAGCCTGCCGACCGTGCAAGGCGACAAGACCCTGACCCAGGCCGACCTGCTGGGCAAGCCGGCGCTGGTCAACGTGTGGGGCACCTGGTGCATCTCCTGCCGCGTCGAACACCCGGTGCTCAACAAGCTGGCCGAGAAAGGCGTGGTGATCTACGGCATCAACTACAAGGACGACAACGCTGCCGCCCTGAAGTGGCTGGCCGAATTCCACAACCCGTACCAGTTGGACATCCGCGACGAAGACGGCAATCTCGGTCTGAATCTCGGCGTGTACGGCGCCCCGGAAACCTTCTTCATTGATGCCAAGGGCGTGATCCGCGACAAGTACGTCGGCGTGATCGACGAAGTGGTGTGGCGCGAGCAACTGGCCGCCAAGTACCAGGCGCTGGTGGATGAGGCCAAGCCATGAAGCGTCTGTTAGCCGCCGCCGTGCTGGCGCTGGGCCTGGCCGGTGTGGCCCACGCGGCCATCGACACCTACCAGTTCGCCAGCGACGCCGAGCGTGAGCGTTTTCGCGAACTGACCAAGGAATTGCGCTGCCCCAAGTGCCAGAACCAGGACATCGCCGACTCCAACGCGCCCATCGCCGCCGACCTGCGCAAAGAGATCTTCCGCATGTTGGGGGAGGGCAAGGATAACCAGCAGATCATCGACTTCATGGTTGATCGCTACGGTGACTTCGTGCGCTACAAACCCGCGCTCACTGGCAAGACCGCGCTGCTCTGGTTCGGCCCCGCGGGGCTGTTGCTGGCGGGCGTGGTGGTGATGGTGGTGATCATTCGTCGTCGCCGGCCCGCGCCTGACGATGGCTCCGATGCGCTGTCCCCTGAAGAGCGCAAACGTCTCGACCAATTGCTGGACACCAAGACTGATGATTGATTTCTGGCTCGCAGCCGGCTTGCTGCTTCTGATTGCCCTGAGTTTCCTGTTGATCCCGGTGCTGCGTGGCCGCCGCGCCCAGCGTGAAGAGGATCGCACCGCGCTGAACGTGGCGCTGTACCAAGAACGCGTCGCCGAGTTGCAAGCGCAGAGCGCCGAAGGCGTGCTCAATGCCGCGCAACTCGACACCGGCCGCGCCGAAGCCGCGCGCGAATTGCTGGCCGACACCGAAGGCGTGGAAAAGCCCCGCGAATCGCGCCTGGGCAAACCGTTGCCGTTGCTCGCCGCGTTCCTGGTCCCGGTATTGGGCGTGAGCCTCTACCTGCATTTCGGTGCCAGCGACAAGGTCGAACTGACCCGCGAATTCTCCCAGCCGCCGGTGTCCATGGAAGACATGACCCAGCGCCTGGAACGCGCCGCCATCGCCCAGCCGGACTCGCCGGAGGGCCTGTACTACTTGGGGCGTGCCTACATGGCCCAGGACCGTGCGGCCGATGCGGCCAAGGTCTTCGAACGCGCCGCAGCCCTGGCCGGGCGCCAGCCGGAACTGCTCGGCCAGTGGGCCCAGGCGCAGTACTTTGCCGACAACAAACAGTGGTCGCCCAAGGTCCAGGCCCTGACGGACGAAGCGTTGAAGCTTGACCCCAAGGAAGTCACCAGCCTCGGCCTGCTCGGTATCGCCGCGTTTGAGGGCCAGCGTTACCAGGAAGCCATCGACTACTGGAGCCGCCTGTTGGCGCAACTGCCGGCAGCCGATGGCTCCCGAGCCGCGCTGCAAGGCGGCATCGACCGCGCAGCTGACAAACTCAAAGAGAGCGGCGGCACGGTGGCGCAAAAGGCGCTGCTCAAAGTCCGCGTGGACCTGGCGCCGGACGTCAAGGCCAAAGCCCTGCCAAGCGACAGCGTGTTCATCTTCGCCCGCGCCGTGTCCGGTCCGCCGGCACCGTTGGCGGCCAAGCGCGTCACCGTCGCAGAACTGCCGGTGACCGTCGAACTGGGCGATGCCGACGCGATGATGCCGCAGTTGAAACTGTCCAACTTCCCTGAAGTCCAACTGGTTGCGCGCATATCCCGGGCAGGTCTTCCGACCGCTGGCGAGTGGATCGGCCGCAGCCAATCCTTGGCCAGTACCACCACTGCACTGCAGCAGCTGACCATCGACAGTCCGGACAAGTAATTTCGAGGAAACGCCCATGACCGCATTCGCACGTATCACCCTGCTCAGCCTGGTATTAGGCCTGAGTGCTTGTGCGGTCCACCGCCCACCTCCCGCACCGACCGGCCCGACCATCCCACCGTCGGGCCCGGCGACCCAGCCGAGCACCAGACCCTCCACCCCGGTAACCCCACCGCCGAAAAGGCCGGTGCCGACCTCGTCGCCAACCTTTGCCCCACCACCGGGTGCCGCCAGCCACTGGGACGGCACCATGAAGGTCTACGTGCTGGAAGATCAACCCGACACCTTCTACCGCCAGCGCACCTACTATCGCTGGAACAACGGCTGGAGCCGTTCCATCGGCCCGAATGGACCCTGGGAAGAAACAGACGTGCAGGGCGTGCCGCCGGGGTTGAGCAAGAAATACGCGCAATAGAAAAGGCGACCTTCGGGTCGCCTTTTTCATACCTATGAAGTGTGTTCGGCCAAACGCAGGGGGCAAATGTGGGAGGTGAGCTGCACACAGAATGCCGACCGGGGAATGGAAACCCGGTTGGGGTATGACCTCCTGCGTACAACTCGGCCGGCATCATGAATAACTGGCGAAGATTCAGCCGTAGGGAAAGTCTGGTTTCAGCGCCCATCGCTTCCCGCATTCGCAAACTACCTGCCAGCCGGTGCGCTACTGTAAAGTGGCCGCCGCCGGCGGGCTGACCGGCAATAGGTTAAGAGGGTATGTGGATGGCAGGCAGGTTGATCTATCTCATCGGACCATCCGGTTCGGGCAAGGACAGCCTGTTGGACGCCGCACGCCCACGCTTGGCCGAGCGCGGTTGCCGCATCGTGCGTCGCGTCATCACCCGTTCGGCGGAAGCGGTGGGCGAGGCGGCGCAAGGCGTTAGCCCCGAGCAGTTCGCCGCGATGGAGGCCGAGGGCGCGTTTGCCCTGAGTTGGCAGGCGAATGGCTTGTCCTACGGCATTCCCAGGGAAATCGACGACTGGCTGGCGGCCGGGCACGACGTGCTGGTCAACGGCTCCCGCGCGCACCTGGCGCAGACTCGCGCGCGTTATCCGACCTTGCTGGTGTTGTTGCTGACGGTGGATCAGGCGGTGTTGCGCCAACGCTTGATCTCACGGGGACGTGAATCGCTGTCAGATATAGAAGCGCGTCTGGCGCGCAATGCGCAGTTCACGGCACAACTGATTGCCGACAATGGCTCGGGGTTGTATGTGCTGGATAATTCCGGACCGCTGGCGCATACGGTCGAGCGCTTGCTGTGCTGCCTGGATCAGCAGCATTTGAGTTGAGCGCCACATCAACAACGGGCCGTCGCTCAATGCTCGTATTCCCCGGTTTTAAGCGGGAGGGCTACGCCAGCAACTGCTCGACATATGCCACAAACGCCCGCGCCTTGGCGCTCGCCATCCGGCCGGTGGGGAACACCGCCCATAGATCCCGTGCGGGCAGTTTCCAGTCGGTGAGCACGGTTTTCACTTCGCCACTGGCCAGTTCCGGCGCGAACATCCAGGTGGACGATAATGTCAGCCCCAAATCACTCAACACCGCAGCCCGCACGCCTTCGGCTGCGGTGACGCGCACGCGGCCGTGGGCCACGACGGGGTACGCCGTGTCGCCCTGGGTGAAGCTCCAGTGCGCGCCCTCGCCACGGGTGTAGATGATGGCCTCGTGTTGCATCAGGTCCTCCGGCGTGGCGGGTTCGCCGCAGCGTTCGAAGTAGGCCGGGGTAGCGAGGATGACGCAGGGCGATTCGCCGATCTTGCGCGCGGTGAGGTTTGAATCGTCCAGATTGCCCATGCGCAGGGCGACGTCGATGCCTTCTTCCACCAGGTTGAGGCTGCGGTCGTCGAGGATCACATCCACAGTGATCTCGGGGTACTGCGCCAGAAACGCGCCCAACTGGGGAATGATGTGCATCCGGGCAAAGGTCACCGACGCGCTGACCCGCAGGTTGCCGCTGAGCCCCGCACCGGCGCCCCGGGCGGCGTCGTCGGCCGCGTTGGCTTCATCGATGGCGCGCTTGGCTTTCTCGAAAAACGCCAGGCCCGCCTCGGTCGGGCTCAGGCCACGGGTGGAACGCAGCACCAACCGCACCGCCAGGCGTGCTTCCAGCTGCGCAATGCTCTTGGACACTGCGGGCTGGCCGATACCCAGGCGTTTGGCGGCGGCGGAGAACGAGCCGGTTTCGACAACGTGGACGAAGGTTTCCATGGCGGCGAGGCGGTCCATCGGGTGTTCCTGTTTGGCTTGGCGGCGCTCAAGCCTAAGGTGATGAGCCGCAGGTGTCATGCGTTTCCCGTGCAGGGCCGGGGGCTTTCAACATCCAGCAAAACAGCCGTCAGTCAGTCCGGGGGATTTTGTGCTTGAGTAAAGATAACTCTAGGGTTACTTTTATTCAGGCCAAGCCAAGGAGGCTGGGGTGCAAAGCAGGTTATTGATCAAGGAACTGCAAGAGGCGGGCTGGGTGCTGGATCGGGTCACGGGCAGTCATCATATTTTTACCCATCGCTATAACCCGTACACGATTCCGGTGCCTCATCCAAAGAAGGACCTGCCTGCGGGTACTGTGAGAAGTATCAGGAAACGTGCTGGTCTGTTTGAGTTTTAAGGAGAGCATTCATGCAATACCCAATCTGTATCGAATGGGGCGATGACTTCGCCGCCACCGGCATTCAGATCCCCGATATTCCAGGCGCCGTCACTGCCGGGGACAGTTTCGAAGAGGCGTACAACGCGGCCGTGGAAGTCGCACACATCCTGCTGCAGGAGATCGCCGCCGAGGGCGGGCCGATCCCCATGCCTACCTCGGTGGCCAATCATCACGCCCACGAAGACTATGCGGGTATGGGCTGGGGCATGTTGGAGCTGGACGTTACGCCCTATCTGGGCAAGACCGAGAAGGTCAATGTGACCTTGCCCGGTTATGTCATCCAGCGTATCGACCGCTACGTGCGTGAGCACAAGGTGAAAAGCCGCTCGTCATTCCTGGCGGATGCGGCTTTGGAGAAGTTGGTGCGTTCCTGAGGTTGGCCCTGTGGGACCCGACAAGCCAGTTCCCACAGGTCATGTGTTACGCGGCTACCGGGGCCGCTTCACGGGAAACGCTGAGGAAGCGCAACAACGCCACCAGCGGGAACGCACTGCCCACCAACACCACACCCAGCCAGCCGCCGTGTTCGTACACGCTGCTGGCAATTGCCGAGCCGAAGGCGCCGCCGATGAAGATGCTGGTCATGTACAGCGCGTTCAGGCGGCTGCGGCTGTTGGCGTCGAGGGCGTAGATGGCGCGTTGGCCGAGCACCATGTTCATCTGTACGCAGAAGTCCAGGACCACGCCGGTCACGGCCAGGCCGATCACGCTGTACAGCGGGTGGACGAAGGCCGGCAGGAAACTCAGCGCGGCAAACAGCATGGCCAGCAGCGACGCGCGGTAAGTGTGGCCGGCATCGGCCAGGCGCCCGGCGATTGGCGCGGCGATGGCGCCGAGGGCACCCACCAGGGCAAACAGGGCGATCTCGCTTTGACTCAGGCCGTGGTTACGCGCCAGTTCCAGCGGCACGGCGGTCCAGAACAGGCTGAAGGTGGCGAACATGCCGCCCTGGTAGAACGCCCGTTGGCGCAATACCGGTTGCTTGCGCAGCAGGGTGCCGAGGGAGCGCAGCAGTTGGCCGTAGGTGGCACTGTGGTCGGGCTGGCGCTTGGGGATGGTGATCAGCAGGATCACGCTGATAAACGCCATCAATGCCGCGGCGGCCATGAACATCGCGCGCCAGCCGAAGTGATCCGCTACCACGCTGGACACCGGCCGCGCCAGCAGGATGCCGAGCAACAGGCCGCCCATGATGCTGCCGACCACACGCCCACGGGACTCGGCCGGCGCCAGGTGCGCAGCCAGCGGGATCAGGATCTGCACCGACACCGAGCTGAAGCCGATCAGCAGTGACACCAGCAGGAACAGGTTCGGCTGCTCGGTAATCGCCGCGCCCAGCAGGCTGGCGATGGCGAGCACAGTGGTGCTGATCATCAGCTTGCGGTTTTCCAGCAGGTCGCCCAGGGGCACCAGGAAAAACAGGCCGAGGGCGTAGCCGATTTGTGTCAGTGACACGATCAGGCTGGCCATGGCGGGGGTGAGGCCGATGTCCGGGGCAATCAGTTCGATGATCGGTTGTGCGTAGTAGATGTTGGCAACGATGGCGCCGCAGCAAAACGCAAACAGCATCACCATGCTCCGGGTCATGGTGCTTGTAGCGTGGGAAGTAGCGTTCATGGTGTTCTCATAAAAGCGAAGGAAAGTGGGGCGAGCGTAAAGACAACACCGTAGCCCGGGTAGGCCGCTGGCAGTGATAACACTCATGCCCGGTATTGATGAGTGAATCGTTAACTTTCTGCGCGAAGGCTGATGATACATTCAGACACAACTGCCGAAACAGGAAATCCCATGAAGATCACGCTGAACAAGATGCTCCTGGCGTCAACCCTTGCCGCCGCCATGGCCGTTGGCCTGGCCCACGCCGCCGATGCGCCGCGTGTGGGCGTGCGCGGTGCCATCACCGCTGTCGAGGGCGACGCAATACAGGTCAAGGTCAACAGCGGCGAAGACGTCACCGTGCACTTGACCCGGGACACCCAGGTGCGCGCCGTCACCCTGGCCAGGATCGATGAGATCAAGCCGGGCAGCTACATTGGCTCCGCCGCCATGCCCAATGCCGACGGCAGCTTGACCGCCCTGGAAGTGCACGTATTCCCACCGGCCATGGCCGGCACCGGTGACGGGCATCGCGCCTTTGACTTAAAGGAAGGCAGCAGCATGACCAACGGCACCGTGGGCGACCTGGTGGTGAGCAACGGGCGCACGCTGACGGTGAAGTACAAGGGCGGTGAGCAGAAGATCGTGGTGCCCCAGGACGTGCCGATCGTCAACCTCGAACCGGGGGATCGCAGCTTGTTGAAACCGGGGGTGAAGGTGGTGTTGTTTGCGGCGAAGGGGGCAGATGGGACGATTACGGCGCAGGCCATCTCTGCCGGCAAGGATGGCGTGACCCCACCGATGTAAGGTCTGGCGCAGAACCCAATGTGGGAGCGGGCTTGCTCGCGAATGCGGTGTGTCAGTCAATAGATTCATTGGCTGATCCACCGCATTCGCGAGCAAGCCTGCTCCCACAGTCTTAACCGCGTTTATTCAGTTACTGCCCGCTGTAGATCTGGTCAAACACCCCACCATCATTGAAGTGGGTTTTCTGCACGGTGCGCCAGTCGCCAAAGGTTTTCTCCACCGACAGGAAGTCGACTTTCGGGAAGCGGTCGGTGTACTTGGCCAACACTTTAGGATCACGTGGGCGCAGGTAGTTGTTCGCCGCGATTTCCTGGCCTTCGGCCGACCACAGGTACTTCAAGTAGTCTTCGGCCGCGACGCGGGTGCCTTTCTTCTCGACCACTTTGTCGACCACCGACACCGGCGGCTCTGCTTCGGCGGAGACGCTTGGGTAGATCACTTCGAACTGGTCGCGGCCGAATTCACGGGCGATCATTTCCGCTTCGTTTTCAAAAGTCACCAGCACGTCGCCGATCTGGTTGGTCATGAACGTGGTGGTGGCGGCACGGCCGCCGGTGTCCAGCACCGGGGCTTGTTTGAACAGTTTGCCGACAAAGGCCTTGGCCTTGTTTTCATCGCCGCCGTTCTTCAACACATAACCCCAGGCCGACAGGTAGGTGTAGCGGCCGTTACCCGAGGTTTTCGGGTTGGGCACGATCACTTGCACGCCATCTTTCAACAGGTCCGGCCAGTCTTTCAGGGCTTTCGGGTTGCCTTTGCGTACGATGAACACGGTGGCAGAGGTGAACGGTGCGCTGTTGTTCGGCAGGCGCGTGACCCAGTTGTCCGGCACCAGTTTGCCGTTGTCCACCAGGGCGTTGATGTCGGTGGCCATGTTCATGGTGATCACGTCAGCGGGCAGCCCATCGATCACCGAGCGCGCTTGTTTGCTGGAGCCGCCGAAGGACATCTGCAAGGTCAGCTTGTCGTTCGGGTGCTCGGCGTCCCAGTGCTTTTGGAACGCCGCGTTGTAGTCCTTGTAGAAATCGCGCATCACGTCGTAGGAGACGTTGAGCAGTGTCACGGGGGCAGCCTGGACGGCGCCCGCCAGGGCGAGGCCGGCGGCCAGGAGAGAGGCGCTAACGAGTTTTTTCACTGCTCATTCCTTGTTGTTCGAGAAAATGACGGGGTAAGTGACGGCAATTTGCCAGCGACTATAGCCGGGCGCGCATAGACGTTTAAAGATTAAAACGCACTTTGCTTATTCCACTTTACGAAAAAGATTACTGCCGCAGCGCGAACAGAATGCGGCGTTGGGTTCGTGGGTGCTCTTCTTGCACACCGGGCAGTCGTGTTGCAGTTGTTCACCGCGCATGGCGCTGGCCAGTTCGGCGGTGAAAATCCCGGTGGGCACGGCAATGATCGAGTAACCCGTGATCATCACCAGCGACGAAATCACCTGGCCCAACGGGGTCTTCGGCACGATGTCGCCAAAACCCACGGTGGTCAGGGTCACGATGGCCCAGTAAATGCCCTTGGGAATGCTGGTAAACCCGTGCTCCGGGCCTTCGATTACGTACATCAGGGTGCCGAACACTGTCACCAGCGTGCACACGCTGACCAGGAACACCACGATCTTCTGCTTGCTGCCGCGCAGCGCCGCCATCAGGTAGTTGGCTTGCTTGAGGTAGGGGCTGAGCTTGAGCACCCGGAAGATGCGCAACATACGGATGATGCGGATGATCAACAGGTACTGCGCATCGCTGTAATACAGGGCGAGGATGCCGGGCACGATCGCGAGCAAATCCACCAGCCCGTAAAAACTGAAGGCATAACGCAGCGGCTTGGGCGAGCAATACAGCCGCAAGCCGTACTCGATGGCGAAGATGATGGTGAAGCCCCACTCGATGTAGGCCAGCACGTCGGCGTAGTTCTGGTGGATGTCGTCGATGCTGTCGAGCATCACGATCACCAGGCTGGCGAGGATGATCAGCAGCAAGATGCCGTCAAAACGCCGCCCGGCAAGGGTGTCGCTCTGGAAAATCATGACGTAGAGCCGTTGGCGCCAGTCGTTGTTGCTGTCCATAAAGCCCGCCTGAAACGAATATCGAGCAAGCCTAGGGGGATTCGAAGGGGCTGTCCATGCGCGGTTTCTGAAGCAGGCGGGCGCCTGCGTGTACCAGCCAGCAGGCAAGAATGAAGGGCGCTGTCAGTGCTGGCAGATGCAGCGTGGCGAAAGCTGACGTAAGCACAATCGCCAGGCCGATGCCGAGCAACGCAAGCCACGGCTGGCGATGTGTCTGGCTCAAGGCCAGTGCCGCCAGCGCCGGGTTGTAGCTGTGCAGGCCGAGGAGGGCGCTGGTGGGTTCGTCCAGCAGCAGCGCAACCAGCATGCCGGTGCTGGCGCCGATCAAGGCCCAGATGGCGGCGCCTCGGTTCGCCAACCACAGGCCGAGCGCAATCAAGACGCCGGCCAGCGGGGCGTCCAGCAGCATGATTTGCGCGAGCCCGGTAAAGGGCGCGCTGAGGACGGAGACGGTTTGCGGGGTGGTCAGGGTAAAGGTGCTCTCTGGCGCGCTGCCCAGCAGTAACCAGCCCAGGCCGACAAACGGCGCGGTATAGGCGGGCAAGGCCTGCGGGTGGGTTGCATGTTTCAGCCATTGGCGCGTGAGCATCGCCGCCACACCGCCGCAGGCCAGGATCAGCGGCGGTAACAGCGCAGACCAGGCGAAATGCTGGCTGACCAACAACCCCAGCAGTACGCCGTTGTAGCTATACAGGCCGGCCTGGCGCTCGGCCTTGGGATAACCCCGACGCTGGGCCGTGAGCAAACCCGCGATGCCACCCAGCAACGCCCCGCCGAACAAAGCCGGGGCGCCGATCAGGATGGCCAGCAGGCACAGCAGGCCGCACAGCGGTTGGCGCTGGAGGAAGATTTGGCTGAAACCGTTGAGCAGGGCTTCGGCCCAGTCGGGGCAGGTAGGGTTGTGCATAGAGGTAAGTCAGCTAGACCGAGTTGCCCCCTTCGCGAGCAAGCCCGCTCCCACATTTTGATTTGTGAACGCCGTCAAATGTGGGAGCGGGCTTGCTCGCGAAGGGGCCCTTACAGACGCTAAATCAACGTCTCGATACGCAGCGAATTGGTCGACCCCGGCTGCCCGAACGGCACCCCCGCCGTGATCACCAACGTATCCCCCCGCTCCGCCATCCCTTGGGCCTGGGCAATTTCCAGCGCGGTGGAACACACCTCATCCACCTGGCGCAGCCGGTCATTGACCACCGAATGCACGCCCCAGGCCACGCTCAAGCGCCGTGCCGTGGACAGGTTTGGCGTGAGGTTGAGGATCGGCGCCACCGGCCGCTCCCGCGCCGCGCGCAGGCTGGAGGCGCCCGACTCGCTGTAGTTCACCAGCACCGCCACCGGCAGGATGTGGCTGATACGCCGGATCGCGCAGCTGATCGCATCCGACACCGTGGCGTCCGCCTTGGGTCGGCTTACATCCAGCTGGGCCTGGTAATCCGGACCACTTTCCACCTGGCGGATGATCTTGCTCATCATCTGCACGGCTTCCAGCGGGTACTCGCCGGAGGCGGTTTCCGCCGAGAGCATCACCGCATCGGCACCTTCGGCAACCGCATTGGCCACGTCGGTGACTTCGGCGCGGGTCGGCGCCGGGGAGAAGCGCATGGATTCGAGCATCTGCGTCGCAACCACCACCGGCTTACCCAACTGGCGGCAGGTGCTGATGATGTCTTTCTGGATTTGCGGCACGCTTTCGGCCGGCACTTCCACGCCGAGGTCGCCTCTGGCCACCATGATTGCGTCGCTCAATTCGGCGATCTCCCGCAGGCGCTGCACTGCCGAAGGTTTCTCGATCTTGGCCATCAGGAAGGCGCGGTCGCCGATCAGCTCGCGGGCCTCGCGGATGTCTTCCGGGCGCTGCACGAACGACAGCGCGACCCAGTCCACACCGAGTTCCAGGCCGAAGCTCAAGTCGCGGCGGTCCTTGGCGGTCAACGGGCTCAGTTCCAACAGCGCTTGTGGGACGTTCACACCTTTACGGTCCGACAATTCGCCGCCGTTCAGCACGGTGGTGTCGATGGCATCGGCATGCTTGGTGATCACCCGCAGGCGCAACTTGCCGTCGTCCAGCAACAGGTCCATGCCCGGCTCCAGTGCGGCGATGATTTCCGGGTGGGGCAGGTTCACCCGGCGTTCGTCGCCCGGGGCTTCGTCCAGGTCCAGGCGCAGCGCCTGGCCGCGCACCAGTTGCACCTTGCCGTCGGCAAAACGTCCGACCCGCAGCTTGGGCCCTTGCAGGTCCATAAGAATGCCTAGCGGGTAATTCAGCTGGCGTTCCACCTGGCGGATCCACTGGTAGCGCTGGGCGTGGTCGGCGTGCTCACCGTGGCTGAAGTTGAGGCGGAAGATATTCACCCCGGCTTCGACCAGCTCGCGGATGTCATCGATACCGTCGGTGGCCGGGCCCAGGGTGGCGAGGATTTTGACCTTCTTGTCAGGCGTCATGTTTGGCAGTCTCAAGAATCAGGATGGCGCGCAAGTCGTTGACGTTGGTGCGCGTCGGCTCGGTGACGATCAACCCGTCGAGGGCCGCGAAGTAGCCGTAGCCATTGTTGTTGTCCAACTCGTCGCTGGCCGACAGGCCCAGCGCTTCGGCGCGTGAATAGCTGCACGGGGTCATGATCGCGCCGGCGTTGTCTTCGGAACCGTCGATGCCGTCGGTGTCACCGGCCAGGGCGTATACGCCGGGCAGGCCCTTGAGGCTGTCGGTAAGGCTGAGCAGGAACTCCGCGTTGCGCCCGCCACGGCCATTGCCGCGCACGGTCACAGTGGTTTCACCGCCGGACAGGATCACGCACGGCGCCGCCAGTGGTTGGCCGTGTTGCGCGATTTGCCGGGCAATGCCGGCATGCACCTTGGCCACGTCCCGCGCTTCGCCTTCGAGGTCGCCGAGGATCAGCGGGCTGAACCCGGCCTGGCGCACTTTGACCGCCACGGCTTCGAGGGATTGCTGCGGGCGGGCGATCAATTGGAAATGGCTGCGGGCGAGGATTGGGTCGCCCGGCTTGACGGTTTCCGAGGCGGGGTTCTGCAACCAGCTGCGCACCGATGCGGGGGCATCGATGTTGTAGCGCTTGAGGATCGCCAACGCCTGTGCCGAGGTGCTTGGGTCGCCGACGGTGGGGCCGGATGCAATCACCGTGGCCTGGTCGCCCGGCACGTCGGAAATCGCATAGGTGTAGACCGTGGCCGGCCATGCCGCCTTGGCCAGCCGGCCACCCTTGATCGCCGAGAGGTGCTTGCGCACGCAATTCATCTCGCCAATGGTGGCGCCGGACTTTAGCAGGGCTTTGTTGATGGCTTGCTTGTCGGCCAGGGTGATGCCTTCGGCGGGCAAGGCCAGCAGGGCCGAGCCGCCACCGGACAGCAGGAAGATCACACGGTCGTCTTCGCCGAGGTTGCTGATCAGTTCCAGCACGCGCTTGGCCACCGCCAGGCCGGCGGCGTCGGGGACCGGGTGAGCGGCTTCGACCACTTCGATTTTCTTGCACGGCGCGCCATGGCCGTAGCGGGTGACGACCAGGCCCGTGACTTCGCCTTGCCAGCTGTTTTCGACAACCAGGGCCATGGCGGCGGCGGCTTTGCCGGCACCGATCACGATCACCCGGCCACTGCGGTCGGCGGGCAGGTAGGGTTCAAGGACTTGCCGGGGGTGGGCGGCGTCGATGGCTGTGGAGAACAGCTCGCGAAGCAGGTGTTGCGGATCGACCGACATAAGCGGGCTCCCGGGGGCTTCTTGTTATTAGAGGTGAGACCTGGAACAGGGACCAAAATGTGGGAGCTGGCTTGTGTGGGAGCTGGCTTGCCTGCGATGCAAACACCTCGGTGTATCAGGCAAACTGAGGTGATGCTATCGCAGGCAAGCCAGCTCCCACACAAGCCAGCCCCACACTGGCTTGCATTTCAAGTCAGGACTTACTTGTCGCGAATCGAGAAATTCGCCATGTGCTCCAGGCCCTTGATCAGCGCCGAGTGGTCCCAGTTGCCGCCACCGATTGCGGTGCAGGTACTGAACACCTGCTGCGTACCGGCGGTGTTCGGCAGGTTGATCCCCAGTTCCTTGGCCCCGGCCAGCGCCAGGTTCAAATCCTTCTGGTGCAGGTTGATGCGAAAGCCCGGGTCAAAGGTGCCCTTGATCATGCGCTCGCCATGCACTTCAAGGATCTTCGACGAGGCAAAACCGCCCATCAGCGCTTCACGCACCTTGGCCGGGTCGGCACCGTTCTTGGCGGCGAACAGCAGCGCTTCGGCCACTGCCTGGATGTTCAGCGCGACGATGATCTGGTTGGCGACCTTGGCGGTCTGCCCATCACCATTGCCGCCGACCAGGGTGATGTTCTTGCCCATGGCCTGGAACAGCGGCAGGGCGCGTTCGAAGGTCTGCGGCTCGCCACCGATCATGATGCTCAGGGTGCCGGCCTTGGCGCCGACTTCACCGCCGGACACGGGCGCATCCAGGTAGTGCGCGCCGGCCTCGTTGATCCTGGCGGCGAAGGCCTTGGTGGCGGTGGGGGAGATCGAACTCATGTCGATCACCACTTTGTTTGGCGACAGGCCGGCGGCCACGCCGTCGGCGCGGAACAGCACGTCATCGACCTGCGGGGTGTCGGGCACCATCACAATGATGAACTCGGCTTCCTGGGCGACTTGCTGCGGGTTGGCCAGGGCGATGGCGCCGGCGTCGAGCAGGGCTTGCGGGGCTTTGCCGTGATGTTCGGAGAGGAACAGTTGGTGACCTGCCTTTTGCAGGTTGGCGGCCATGGGTTGGCCCATGATGCCGGTGCCGATGAATCCGATTTTAGCCATGACGAAAAAACCTCTTTTTATTAGATGGGTAGGCCTGTCTCAGCCTGCCAAACACAGACGATCCAATGTGGTGTGTCGGTTAGATGGCGTTGTGGCTCTTGAGCCAGCCCAAACCTGCCTCGGTGGTAGTCAGCGGTTTGTATTCGCAACCCACCCAGCCCTTGTAACCAATGCGGTCCAAATGCTCGAACAGGAACCGATAGTTGATCTCCCCGGTCCCCGGCTCGTTGCGTCCAGGGTTATCCGCCAGCTGGATGTGGTTGATCTCGCCCAGATGCGCGGCCATGGTGCGGGCTAGGTCGCCCTCCATGATTTGCATGTGATAGATGTCGTATTGCAGGAACAGATTGGCACTGCCGACCTGCTCGCGGATCGACAGGGCTTGCGCGGTGTTGTTCAGGTAGAAGCCGGGGATGTCGCGGGTGTTGATCATCTCCATCACCAGCTTGATGCCCGCGGCTTGCAGCTTGTCGGCGGCGTACTTGAGGTTGGCGACGAAGGTTTTTTCCAGGGTGGCATCGTCCACGCCCTGTGGCCGGATGCCCGCCAGGCAGTTGATCTGGGTGTTGCCCAGGACCTGGGCGTAGGCGATGGCCAGCTTGACCCCGGCGCGGAATTCCTCGACCCGGTCCGGGTGGCACGCCAGGCCGCGCTCGCCCTTGGCCCAGTCGCCGGCCGGCAGGTTGAACAACACTTGGGTCAGGCCGTTGGCGTCCAGGTGTGCCTTGATTTCAGCCGAGCTGAATTCGTACGGGAACAGGTACTCGACACCTTCGAAGCCCGCATCGGCGGCCGCTTTGAAGCGAGCAAGAAAGTCTTGCTCGGTAAACAGCATGGACAGGTTGGCGGCAAAACGCGGCATAGGGTTCTCCTTAATCGAGCAGGGAAATGGCGGTCGGTGCGTCATTGCCGACCAGGGCCAGATCTTCGAATTCGTTGACGGCGTTGATCTCGGTGCCCATGGAAATATTGGTCACGCGCTCCAGGATGATCTCGACGATCACCGGCACCTTGAACTCTTCGATCATTGCCTCGGCGCGGCGCAGGGCCGGTGCGATCTGGCTAGGCTCGAACACTCGCAGGGCCTTGCAGCCCAGGCCTTCGGCGACGGCGACGTGGTCGACGCCATAGCCATTGAGTTCCGGGGCGTTGAGGTTGTCGAAGGACAACTGCACGCAGTAGTCCATTTCAAACCCGCGCTGGGCCTGGCGGATCAGGCCGAGGTAGGAGTTGTTCACCACCACGTGGATGTACGGCAGCTTGAACTGCGCGCCCACCGCCAATTCTTCGATCATGAACTGGAAGTCATAGTCCCCCGACAGCGCGACGACCTTGCGGCTCGGATCGGCCTTGACCACACCAAGGGCCGCCGGAATGGTCCAGCCCAAGGGACCGGCCTGGCCGCAGTTGATCCAGTGACGTGGCTTATAGACGTGCAGGAATTGCGCACCGGCAATCTGCGACAGGCCTATGGTGCTGACGTAGCAGGTGTCTTTGCCGAACACCTGGTTCATCTCTTCGTACACCCGTTGCGGCTTGACCGGTACGTTGTCGAAGTGGGTCTTGCGATGCAGGGTGGCCTTGCGCTGCTGGCAGTCGTTGAGCCAGGTGCTGCGGTCCTTGAGCTTGCCGGCGGCTTTCCACTCGCGGGCCACTTCAATGAACATTGTCAGGGCCGAGCCGGCGTCGGACACGATGCCCAGGTCCGGGGTGAACACGCGGCCAATCTGCGTCGGCTCGATGTCGACGTGAATGAACTTGCGACCCTCGGTATACACCTCGACCGACCCCGTGTGGCGGTTGGCCCAGCGGTTGCCGATGCCCAGCACCACGTCCGACTTGAGCATCGTCGCGTTGCCGTAACGGTGGGAGGTTTGCAGGCCGACCATGCCCACCATCTGCGGATGATCGTCGGGGATCGTGCCCCAGCCCATCAGGGTCGGGATCACCGGGATGCCGGTCAGCTCGGCGAACTCCACCAGCAGGTCGCTGGCGTCGGCGTTGATCACGCCGCCACCACTGACCAACAGTGGGCGTTCGGCTTGATCGAGCAAGGCCAGGGCTTTTTCCACCTGGATGCGTGTGGCCAGTGGCTTGGCCAGCGGCAGCGGCTGGTAGGCGTCGATGTCGAATTCGATCTCGGCCATCTGTACGTCGAACGGCAGGTCGATCAGCACCGGGCCTGGGCGGCCGGAGCGCATTTCATAAAAGGCTTTCTGGAACGCGTAAGGCACCTGGCCGGGTTCGAGGACGGTGGTTGCCCACTTGGTCACTGGCTTGACGATGCTGGTGATGTCCACCGCCTGGAAGTCTTCCTTGTGCATCCGGGCACGAGGGGCTTGGCCGGTGATGCACAGGATCGGGATCGAGTCGGCCGAGGCGCTGTACAAGCCGGTGACCATATCGGTGCCCGCCGGGCCGGAGGTGCCGATGCACACGCCGATATTGCCGGCCTTGGTGCGGGTGTAACCCTCGGCCATGTGGGAGGCGCCTTCAACGTGGCGAGCAAGGACGTGATCGATGCCACCCACCTTCTGCAAGGCCGAGTACAGCGGGTTGATCGCGGCGCCTGGGATACCGAAGGCGGTGTCCACGCCTTCACGGCGCATTACCAGAACGGCGGCTTCGATTGCTCTCATTTTGCTCATGGTTTTGGTGCCTCTTGCGTTTTGTAATTGTATACAAGTGGTTTCTCGTCAAAGTGTATTCACGGCGAGCGGCGCAGGTCAATTCATTTTGTTTATTGGCTTGGGCGTTCGTCGGAAGGCATTTTTTCGACGTATGGAGGGTTTGTGCGAAAATATTGTATACAAAAACAAATGTCATTGTGTTCTATTTGTTTGATCGAGCATCTCACGATTTAGACCTCCACCGCTTTTTCCATAACAAGATAAGGACGGCACCATGAGCGCTTTAACCTTGAAAATAGCCACCCAACTGGCCAGCCACGCCCTTACCGCAGGCCGCACGATTTCAGCGGCGCCGCTGACCATCGCGGTGCTCGACAGCGGTGGGCACCTGATCACCCTGCAACGGGAAGACGGCGCCAGCCTGCTGCGCCCGCAGATCGCCATCGGCAAGGCCTGGGGCGCGATTGCGCTGGGCAAGGGCTCGCGCTTGCTGGCGCTGGACGCGCAACAGCGGCCGGCGTTTATCGCCGCGTTGAACAGCTTGGGGCAGGGCAGCGTTGTGCCGGCACCGGGGGGGGTGTTGATTCGGGATCAGCAGGGCTTAGTGCTGGGGGCGATCGGGATCAGCGGGGATACGTCGGATATTGACGAGCAGTGCGCGATTACGGCGATTGAGGGGGTGGGGTTGTTGGCGGATGCGGGGGTGTCGGCTTGATCTTTGGGTGACTGGTAGGGCCTCTTCGCGAGCAAGCCCGCTCCCACATTTTGACCGGGCTCCAACTTTGGAATGCAGTCAAACTGTGGGAGCGGGCTTGCTCGCGAAAGGGGCAACTCGGTCTCTGCCCTAGACCCAAACCGCATCCCACAAGGGATAGTCGCCAATGCGCTCCACCAATCCAGCTCGCAATGGATTGGCCACTACATACCGAGCCATCTTTACCAAGTCATCTTCCTTGCGCAGTGCCCGGTCATGAAAACTGGATTGCCATAGTCTGCCTTTGCGGCCTGTGGCGCCATTCACGGTTCGAGTGCTTTTCGACTTCACCTGACACATCAGATCGCCCAGCGAGCCCTTTTGCAGTTCGAGCAGCCAGTGGAAATGGTCTGGCATTACTACCCACGCCAGGGAGTTCGCCAAGCCTTGATATTGAGCGAGCCTGAATTGCCAGACCACCAAGCGACCCAGATGAAAATCACTGAATATCGGCACACGTTCATGAGTGTTGGTGGTGATCAGGTAGGTACGGTTGGGTTCGCTGAACCGCCCGATGCACAGACGGTGTGATGTGGCTAGATCAGGCATTCCATGGCCTCTCTTCAGTGGGGGTTCTGAGAGGCTAGATCCGGGTGGTTGATACTGATCGGCAGGCTTTTGGCAAGATGTGTCTGGGAGGGCGCTTTCGCGAGCAAGCCCGCTCCCACAGGGGATTTGCGGTGTTCATACATTGTGTGTCTGGCACAAAAACCCTGTGGGAGCGGGCTTGCTCGCGAATCCCCCAGGCACCGCGGTGTATCAGTCTGGCTCACACCCCTTGAGCACCAACCGGATAATCGTCTGCGCCGCCGCCTCATAATCCGCCTCATCCAGCTTGGCCTTGCCGGTCACTGCCGAGATCTGCCAGTCAAAATCCGCATAGGTCTGCGTCGCCGCCCAAATGCTGAACATCAGGTGATTGGGGTCGATCGCCGCGATCAGGCCGCGATCCACCCAGTTCTGGATGCACTCGATGTTGTGCTTGGCCTGGGCGTTCAACTGCTCGATCTGGTCAGCGCTGAGGTGCGGGGCGCCGTGCATGATTTCGCTGGCGAAGACCTTCGAGGCAAACGGTAAATCACGGGAGATGCAGATTTTTGAGCGGATGTAGTTGCTCAGTACTTCCTTGGGGTCGCCGTCCGGGTTGAACGGCGTGGAGGCGGCCAGGATCGGCTCGATAATGCTTTCGAGCACCTCGCGATAGAGGTTGTCCTTGGACTTGAAGTAGTAATAGACGTTGGGCTTGGGCAGCCCGGCTTTGGCGGCAATGTCGCTGGTCTTGGTCGCGGCGAAGCCCTTGTCGGCGAACTCCTCGCTCGCCGCCCGCAGGATCTTTTCTTTGTTGCGCTCGCGAATGGTGCTCATAAACCTGGGGGTTCCTTGCCAGTACAGGCGGTCGGGCATAGTAGCACCGGCTTCGTGAGGCCCTCAAGAATGGGCACTGGCCACTCTTTCCCTGTACCGCGTTTGCCATTACCGTAGCGGCTCTTTCGCAGTGGGCAGTGGCCGATGGACTCCTCTGAAAAAAACGTGATTACGTCCTTGGATGTGGCCCGGCATGCTGGTGTTTCCCGCTCGGCAGTGTCGCGTACGTTCACCCCGGGCGCCAGCGTGGCTCCGGCCACGCGGGAAAAGGTGCTGGCCTCGGCCAAGGCCCTGGGGTATCAGGTCAATATGATTGCCCGCACCATGAACAAGGGCAGCAGCAACTTCGTCGGCGTGGTCACGGCGGGGTTCGACAGCGCGTTTCGGGCCAGCCTCTTGAGTCCCATCGCCCACAGCCTGAGCCGTCGCGGCCTGATGCCATTGTTGATGAACGCCGATGACCCTGCCCAGCTTGAGCAGTCATTGCAGGCGCTGCTCAGCTATCAGATTGCCGGGGTGATCCTTACCTCGGCCTCGCCGCCGTTGTCGGTGGTCCGGCATTACCTGGATCGGCAGATTCCGGTGGCGATGATCAACCGTGGCCATGAACTGGCCGGGGCCGAAGTGGTGGGCAGTGATAACCGTGCCGGTGGGCGTATGGCTGCCGATGCGTTGCTCAAGGGCGGTGCGCGGCGCCTGGCGTTTGTGGGCCAGGGCGCGCATAACTTCAGCAGCCGCGAGCGTTGGCTGGGGTTTTGCGAGCGTCTGGCCGAAGCGGGGGGGCAGGCACAGACGGTGGTCAATGAGACCCCGGGTTACCAGGGCGGAATGCAGGCGGTGCCGGCGCTGTTCAGCCAGGGGGAAGGGCCGGACGGGATCTTCTGCGCAACCGATATGCTGGCGCTGGGGGTGATGGATGCCCTGCGTTTTTCGTTGCGCCTGCAGGTGCCGCAACAGGTGCAGGTCATCGGCTTTGACGACATCGCCCAGGCCGCGCAACTGGCCTATGACCTGACCACGGTGCGCCAGGACAACGTGGAACTGGCGCAACGCGCCGTCGACGCGATCGTCGCACGGGGTGAAAACTTCACGCGGGTCGCCCGGTTCGAGCCGGTGCCGGTGACCCTGATCCAGCGCGGCACTACGATAATTCAGAAATAAAATTTCAATAATTGCTTGAAGGGAAAATTTATTTCGTGTTGTATGGGCAGTAAGCGGTGAGTGGCTGGCCTATCCAAAGGGCCGTGCCTTCACTTTTTTTTCCGGATCATTTGCACACGTGTGCAATCCATGCTGAAGGCCTTGTTTATGACGCAAGCAGAGACGTTACTGGACCGTGATCACCTGGCGGCGCGCTACGCGCTGGTGCGTCAGGTGGCGATGGATGCCGCGCAGCGTGGCATGGCGTATTACCGCAAGCGCGAGCAGTTGGATGTCGAACACAAGGATTCAGTCCCCCAGGATGTGGTGAGCATCGCCGACCGCGAGTTGGAGGTGTTTATCAAGGTGCGCCTGGCCGAGCAGTTTCCCGACGATGGCTTTGTGGGCGAGGAGGGTGGCGCCGCCGATTTGCAGGCACGTTGTGTCTGGGTGGTTGACCCTATCGACGGCACCAGTTGCTTTGTCAACGGCCTGCATACCTGGTGTGTGTCCATCGGCTTGCTGGTGGATGGCCAACCCTGGCTCGGCGCCGTGGCCGATGCCAATCACAACGAGCTGTTCCACGCCTGCCGCGGCCTGGGCGCCTATGTGAATGACACGCCGATCCGGGTCAGCGCGGCGGCGGATATCCGCTACGGCGTAACCGGCGTGGGCACCTCCCATCGGCGCGGCAGCGAGCATTTCATCCCGTTTCTCTCCGGTCTGCTGAACGGCGGCGGCATGTTTATCCGCAATGGCTCCGGCGCGCTGATGATCGCTTACGTCGCGGCTGGGCGCCTGGTGGGCTACTACGAAACCCATATCAACAGCTGGGATTGTGCCGCAGGGCTGGTGCTGGTGAGTGAAGCCGGTGGCCGTTGCAGCGATTTTCTGCGTGGCGATGGCTTGCTCGGCGGCAACCCGCTGCTGGTGGCCAGTCCACAGGTGTACCCGCAACTGGCCGGGTTGATCGGCCCGTCACTGGAGGCTTGAGCGCGTTTCACCCTCTGCGTTTCAACGTACAGCGAATAATAACAATAGGAGACTGTCCGCCATGAAATCCCTGCTGTCCTTGTTTCACGCCGCGCCTGCGCAGCCATTGGTGGTCGACCCTGACGGGCGACTTTTCCGCCGGGTGCGCTGGCTGACCTTTTTGTCCATGTCGCTGAGCTATGCGCTGTTCTACGTGTGTCGGCTGTCCTTCAATGTGGCCAAGCCGGCGCTGGTGGGGCAGAACCTGCTCACTCCCACCCAATTGGGCATGATCGGTTCTGCGCTGTTCTTCACCTATGCGGTGGGCAAGCTGGTCAACGGTTTCCTGGCCGACCATGCGAATGTGCGGCGCTTCATGATGCTTGGGTTGCTGATCAGTGCGGTGGTCAACGCCTGCATGGGCCTGACCACCAATGCGATCCTCCTCACCCTGGCCTGGGGCCTTAACGGCTGGGCCCAGTCCATGGGCGTGGGGCCGTGCGTGGTGTCGTTGTCGCGCTGGTATACCGACAAGGACCGCGGCACGTTCTATGGTTTCTGGTCGATTGCCCACAGCCTGGGCGAGGCACTGACGTACATCGCCGTCGCCGCCGTGATCGTCACCTGGGGCTGGCAGTATGGTTATTTCCTCGCCACTGCCATGGGCGTACTCGGCATATTGCTGATCTACCTGTTCATGGCTGACTCACCGCAAAGCGCAGGTTTTGCCGAAGTGCACGGCGGCCGCGAAGACGCCGTGTCCAAGACCATCGGCAAATGGGGCGCACAACTGGCACTGCTGAAAAATCCTGCGCTGTGGTTGCTCGCCCTGGCCTCCTGCCTGATGTATATCGGCCGCTATGCGGTGATTTCCTGGGGGGTGTTTTTCCTGGAAAACGCCAAGGGCTACAACACGTTGTCAGCCTCGGCGCTGATCTCTATCACCGGGGTGTTCGGGATTGTCGGCACGGGCCTGAGCGGGCTGGTTTCCGATCGCTTTTTCGGCGGCCGGCGCCATGGCCTGGCGGTGTTGTTCGGCTTGATGAACAGCGCTTCGTTGGGCCTGTTCCTGTTCCTGCCCGGCGGCCATTACTGGCTGGATGCAATGGCCATGATGCTGTTCGGCCTGTCCATGGGCGCGCTGCTGTGTTTCCTCGGCGGCCTGATGGCCGTGGATATCGCCGCCAAAAGCGCAGCCGGTGCGGCGCTGGGCATGATCGGCATTGCCAGCTATGCCGGTGCGGCCGCCGGGGAGATCCTTACTGGGGTCTTGATCGAGCATGGCACCACCCTGGCCCAGGACGGTGGCAAGCTGTACGACTTCCACGCCCTGTCGTTGTTCTGGCTGGGTGCCTCGCTGATTTCGGTCTTGATGACCGCGTTGTTCTCCGGGCAAATCCATCGCCGCAAGCGAACACAGCGGCTGTTGGTCGATAAACCGCTCACAGACTGATCATCCCTTTTTCAACCGTTCCGAGTCGTCGGAAGCGGTACCGCTGCGCGCTCGAAAAGTGACGCAGTGGTGCCATCCACAATAAAAATAACAGGTGAAGACATGAAGAAATTGAGTGCTGGGCAGCATAAGAAAGCGTTGAGGCGGTATACGTTTATTGGCCTGGTCATTGCCTCGACCACCACCCAGGCACTGGAACTGGATTACCAGCACCAGTATTCGGAGGTCGAGCGAGAGCATAAGGACAAGGTGATGCTGACCCAGGCCCTGGACAATGGCTTGGCGTTTTCCTTCGAAGCGGTGATGGCCACGGCTCCCGACGGCGACGGCCAGCCGGGCAAGGCGTTTTCCCGCCTGACCAAGGACGAGCTCAAGGCCAAGGTCAAGTACAGCCACAAGTTGGGGGCCCACTGGAAGGTCAAGCCCAAGTTCACCTATGCCGATGGCAAGGATAAGAAATCCTACAAGCCGGCGCTGAAAGTGTCTTATGCCATCACCGACCGGTTCTCCATTACGCCGGGCTATTACCACAAGCTCACGCGCTACGACGAAGAGGGCAAGGCCGATAAGCACGACAACGCGGTCGAGCTGGGCGCCAAGTATAAATTCGGCCTGTTGTCGGTCGGTGTCGGGCGTAAGCAGATTTACAGCAACCAGATTGTGTTCGACGGCACGCGCAAGAACTACAGCAACAAGGTGTTATTCGAATACAAACTGACCAAACGCCTGACTCCGTACCTGGAAGTGGCCGACGTGTATGTCGACAAGAACACTGACCAGCGCCAGGCCCGCTACCGCGTGGGCTTCTCCTACGAATTCTGATCCAAGGAACCTGAACATGACCCTACTCAATCGTACGGGCCTGGCGTTGGCTGCGCTGACCCTGTGTACCGGCCTCCAAGCGTCCGAAACCGACCACTATGTGCTGGAAAAAGCCGTGCAGGTCAGCCGCCATGGCGTGCGCTCGCCTACCGATACCGACAAATTGGTCAAGGCCACCGGCCGTGCCTGGACCCCCTGGCTGGTGCAGGACGGTGAGCTGACCGGCCATGGCTACCTGGCTGCCAGTTACATGGGCGCCTGGCAGGCGGCGTATTACCGGGAGGCCGGGCTGTTGGCCAGTGGCTGTCCGCAACCTGGCAGCCTGGTCGCGGTGGCCAGCCCCAAGCAACGCACGCGCTCTACCGCGGCGGCGCTGCTTGATGGCATGTTTCCTGGCTGTGGCGAAAAAGCCCTGGCGCGCACCCAGCCGGACCCGTTGTTCCAGACCGACGAACTGCCGTTCGCCAAACTCGATCCGGCCATGGCCAAGGCGCAGATCCTGCAAGCCCTGGGCGGTAACCTGCAAGCCGCCCAGGAGCGCTTGCGCCCGGACCTGGAGCGCCTGAAGAACGCGGTGTGCGAAGTGGGCAAGGCGTGTCCGTTTTTCGACACGCCGTGGGCGTTGAAGGAGGGCGATGGCGGCCGGTTCAAGATCAAGGGGCTGGACAAGGCGTCGTCGATGGCCGAGACCATTCGGCTGCAATACAGCGAAGGCATGCCCCTGGCCGATGTCGCCTTCGGCCATGCCCGCGATGCCGCGCAAGTCTCGGCCCTGGGGCGCCTGCACCGGGCCAAATATGACTTCATCAATGACACGCCGTACATTGCCAGCCGTGGCGGCTCGCAATTGATGAACCAGATTGTGCTGGCCCTGGAGCAGGGCACGCCGATGGAGAAAAACGATCCGCTGGGCAACCCACCGGCGGCGCGCCTGCTGATGCTGGTGGCTCACGACACGAATATCTCGCACTTGCGTACGATGCTCGGGTTTACCTGGCAGTTGGGCGAGTACCAGCCAGGCAATATCCCGCCCACCGGCACCCTGGCCTTCGAGCGCTACCGCGACACCCAGACCGGCGAGCGCTTTGTACGCACGCGGTTCATCACCCAGGGCATGGATCAGATACGTGCCTTGCAGCGCCTGAGTCCGGAGCATCCACCGTTGCAGGCCGATTTCGATCAGCCGGGCTGCCGGCACACCTCGGTCGGCACCCTGTGTCCGATGGCGCAGTTCGTCGAGCGCACGGGGCGTGCCATCGACCGCTCGGCGCTGACGGCCTACCGCTATCCCTGACCCGGCGCGGCCATTCCCGCTCGCTCCGGGCGGGGATGGCCATCCGTAGACCCGACACAGGACACCGTTATGTTCACTTGCTTCGTAAGATTCACCCCGCTGGTCCTGGCCAGCCTGATTTCACTCCAGGTCCACGCGGCACCCGCCGATGACTTTGTGCTGGACAAGGTGGTGCAGGTCAGCCGTCACGGCGTGCGTCCACCCACCGACAGCGCGAAACTGGCCAAGGTCACCGGCCGCGCGCAACCCCGTTGGTCGGTGCCGGATGGGCATTTGACCGGTCACGGTTACGCGGCGGCGGTGGAAATGGGCCGCTATCGCGGCCAGGTTTTGCGCTCCGCCGGCCTGTTGCCCGATGGTTGTCCGGCGTCCGGGCAAGTGTTTGTGCGCGCCAGCCCGTTGCAGCGCACCCAGGCTACGGCCTTGGCGCTGCTCGACGGGTTGTTTCCGGGCTGTGGCCTGCAGCCTAGCGTGGTGCAGGGCGACAAGGATGCATTGTTCCAGGCCGACAAAATGCCCTTTGCCCGCCTGGACGCGCAACGCGCCGAAGACAGCGTGCTCGCCCGCATGGGCGGCAGCGTCGCCGGCGCACAGGCCCGCTACCGGGACGCGGAACAACAACTGCGCAACGTGATCTGCGCGGGCTCCGCCCCATGCAGCTACGCCGAGGAACCCTGGCAATTGACCCAGGACGAAGATGGGCGGCTGGCGATCAAGGGCCTGGGCACGCAGGCCAACCTGGGCGAGACATTCCGCCTGGAGTACAGCGAAGGCCTGCCGCTGGACCAGGTCGCGTTTGGCCACGGGCGCAGCGCGCGGCAAGTGTCCCAGTTGACGGCATTGACCAAGGCCAAATACGACTTCATCAATGACAGCCCTTATATCGCCAGCCGTGGCGGCTCGCAGCTGATGAACCAGATTGCCCTGGCGCTCGGACAAGGCACGCCCCAGGCCAAGGACGACCCTCTGGGGATGCCGCCCGACACGCGCTTCACCCTGCTGGTGGCCCATGACACCAACATTTCCTACCTGCGCACGCTGCTCGGGTTTCGCTGGAGCCTGGGCGACTACCTGGAGGGCAATATCCCGCCGGTGGGCAGCCTGCAATTCGAACGCTACAAGCAGCTCTCCAGCGGACGCTACTTCCTGCGGGTCGCGTTCGAGGCCCAGTCCTTGGAGCAGATTCGCCAGTTGACGCCGCTGACAAGGGCCCAGCCGCCGCTGCATGCCGATATGACCGGCACTCAGGGCTGCATCACGGCATCGGTGGGGGTGTTGTGCCCATTGGACGCTGCCTTGCAACGGTTGAATCAAAACATCGACCGTACCGCGTTGACGCCGTACCACTATCCATAACCCTGTCGGCCACCTATCCTCGGCAAAACTTTTCCGAGGAATGGAACATGGCAGGCAGCAGCTTACTGGTACTGATCGACGACATTGCCGCTGTGCTCGATGACGTTGCGTTGATGACCAAAATGGCCGCCAAGAAAACCGCCGGCGTGCTCGGCGATGACTTGGCGCTCAACGCCCAGCAGGTCAGCGGTGTGCGCGCCGAGCGGGAAATTCCCGTGGTGTGGGCGGTGGCGAAAGGGTCGTTCGTCAACAAGCTGATCCTGGTGCCCGCGGCGCTGTTGATCAGTGCGTTCGCGCCGTGGGCGGTCACGCCGCTGCTGATGCTCGGAGGCGCCTACCTGTGCTTTGAAGGCTTCGAGAAGCTCGCGCATAAATTCCTGCACAGCAAGGCGCAAGACCAGGCCGAGCACGCGCAATTGGTCGAAGCCGTGGCGGACCCGGCGACCGATCTGGTTGCGTTCGAAAAGGACAAGATCAAAGGCGCGATCCGCACCGACTTTATCCTCTCCGCCGAAATCATCGCCATCACCCTTGGTACCGTGGCGGACGCGCCGCTGATGCAGCAGGTGATCGTGCTGTCGGGCATTGCCATCGTCATGACCATTGGGGTTTACGGCCTGGTGGCCGGCATCGTCAAGCTCGATGACCTGGGCCTGTGGCTCACTCAAAAGCCAGGCCAAGCGGCGCGCAGCATCGGCGGCGCGATCCTGCGGGCGGCGCCATACATGATGAAGAGCTTGTCGGTGATCGGTACGGCGGCGATGTTCCTGGTCGGCGGCGGCATCCTTACCCATGGCGTGCCGGTGGTGCATCACTGGATCGAGACCGTCAGCCTGGGCGCGGGTGGGGTGGCGTGGTTGGTGCCGGTATTGCTCAATGGCCTGGCGGGGATTGTCGCGGGGGCGGTGGTGCTGGCGGTGGTCAGTGTGCTGGGCAAGCTTTGGAACACCGTGAGGGCTTGATCGTCGCGGCATAAAAAAAGGCCATTCTTTCGAATGGCCTTTTTTGTGGCGGGTTACTCGGCGATCTGCAACTTGCGTGATTCCGTGTAGATGTAGCGCACCTTTTCATATTCGAACGGTGAGTTCATCTGCCCATAGCGGAAGCTGGTCTGGTAGCGCTTGTCTACCGCGCGCAGGGCCCAGATTTCCGGGTGGTTGGAGCTGACTTCGGACACGTTGAGGAAATTGATCTGGCTTTCGGCGCTGTAGTCGACGATCAGGCCGGTGGTGTCACGCAGGTTCGACGGGCCGAAGACCGGCAGAACCAAGTACGCGCCGCCGGGTACGCCGTAGAAGCCCAGGGTCTGGCCGAAGTCTTCGCTCTGGCGCGGCAGGCCCATGGCGGTAGCCGGGTCCCACAGGCCGGCGATGCCGATGGTGGTGTTGAGCAGCAGGCGCCCGCTGGTTTCCAGGGAGCGATGGCCCTTGAGTTGCAGCAGGCTGTTCAACAGGTTGGGCACGTCACCCAGGTTGTTGAAGAAGTTGCTCACGCCGGTGCGCAGGAAGCTTGGGGTCACGTAGGTGTAGCCGTTGACCACGGGCAGGAACACCCATTGGTCGAAGCGGTAGTTGAAGTGGTACACGCGACGGTTCCAGGCCTCCAGCGGGTCGTAGACGTTGAGTGCGGTCAGCGACGAGCGTTCGAACTCACGCTGGTCCATGCCGGGGTTGAACTTGAGCTTGGACAGTGGCTCCTTGAAGCCATCGGCGTCGACCTTGGTTGGTTCATGGGCCTTGCTGTTGTCGGCATTGGCCACGCCCGCACACATCAAGGCGGCGAGCAGCAGAAGATATTTAGCCACGGAAGAACTCCAGCATGGCGTCGGCGTTGACGCGGTAATTGAGGTTGCCGCAGTGGCCGCCCAGCGGGTAGACGGTCAAGCGATCGCCGAAGGTTTTACGCAGGAAACCCAGGTCGCCAGGGCCGAGGATCACGTCGTCGGCGTTGTGCATGACCGCGATTTTCTTGCTGTTGTGCAGGTAGTCCTTGAGGGCGTACAGGCTGACCTGGTCAACCAGTTGCAGCAGGCTGCCGCCGTCAGAGCGCGCGCGCCACATCGGGATCACTTGTTCGGTGAGGTAGCAGTCGAAGTCGCATTGCAGCGCACGCTTGAGGAACGGCGTGAGGCTGGTGCCTTCGGTGATCGGGTACTTCGGCGGGATGATCAGGCCGCGGCGGTTGATCAGGTCCGAGGTAAAGGCAATATCGGCCGCCGAGAAGCGGAACGAGGTGCCGATCAGCATGGCCATCTGTTCGTTGGTCAGGTGCTGCTTGGATTGCTGGAAGTCGTAGAGCAGGGCGTCGTTGAGGTCGATATAGCCCTTTTGCTGGAAGTAGCGGGTCAGCTTGCTCAGCACCAATTCATAAAAGGTGGTGGTGTTGTTGATGCCCTTCACCTCGGTCTGTACCAGCTTGTCCAGGTTGGTGATCGAGGTGTAGAGGTTGACCGGCGGGTTCAGCAACAGGACTTTCTTGAAGTTGAAGCTGCGACGGGTCTCGTCCAGTTTGGCCACGAACGCCGCGTCCAGGCCGCCGAGGCTGTAGCCGGTGAGGTAGAAGTCGGTCACCGGCAAGGAGGCGTTTTGCGCACGCACGGCTTGCATCACGCGGTACATGTCTTCGGCGTCTTCCTGGGTGATCCCCGGCGTGGCGAAGCGCGAGGCGGCGCTGATGAAGTCGAAGCTGGTCGGCGACGACAGCTGCACCACATGGTAGCCGGCTTGGTAATACAGTTTTTTCAGGTATTCGTTGATGCTGCTGTCAAACCGCGCACCCGTGCCGGCGATCAGGAAGATCAGCGGTGCGGCGCGGTCCTGCTTGGCGATGCGGTAGGTGAGCTTCTTTACCGGCCAGAAGTTGTCGGGCAGGCTGAATTCGCGCTCGGGACGCATCGTCAGGGTGTAGTCGGACTGGTTGATCTCGTCGTCGCTCGGCAGTTTTGGCCGAAGGTCGGGCGGGGTGGTGGCGATGGTCGCTTCAAACGGGTTGGTCAAAGGGTAGCCATAGCTGGCTTGGTCAATATCGACCGCCAGTGCTGACGCACTCAGAAAAAGGCTGCCCAAGAGGGCGGCACAGCGCAAGGAACGGAGCATGACTAAATCCCTAAGAGGAAACGTGCTTAATGAAGTTCGCAGGCTATGACCACCGCGTTGTCGCCGAAGTGCCATCACTCGGCACGAAATGTCGGTAAATAACGTCGGAATCGGGGTAATAGTTGCCAGACGATACACTTTGCCACGCGTTGATGGACACAAATTGTGTGTATGCGCCTTGCTAACGGCTGCCGGGGCATTAAGCTGAGCGCCGTTTTTGCCTATCGGAGTGCCCCCATGTCCCGTCGTTTGCCGCTGATCCTGCTGCTTATTGCCCTGCCGCTATGGCTGGCCGCCAGTTATGGCGCGCGCTACGGTTTTATGGAGGATGGCAGCTGGGTGGGGATCTGCGCCGACGAAGCCGGGCGCTGGGAGTGCCAGTTGCGTTCGAACCTGGGCTTGATGATCCACTTCAAGGTGCTGGGCTGGGTGGCGTTGGTGGCGTCGCTCGTCGCATTTTTTGTGCCGGGTCGCGTAGGCTGGTGGCTGGCGTTGCTGGGGATGGTGTTCGGATTGCCGGCGCTGGCGTTGTACAACACCACGTTTGCGGTGTTTGCGCTGGTGGTTGCGGGGTTGCGGTTGGTCAGGAAGCCTCGGGTTGCCTGATAGGGTCCCATCGCAGGCAAGCCAGCTCCCACGCTTGAGCACATTCCAAAAGATGTACTCGGTCAACTGTGGGAGCTGGCTTGTCGGGTCGCCGCATCGCTGCGATAGCGGTCTTAAGCCTTGCGTACCCGCAAGCAGCGCCACAATGCCCCTACCATCAACACGCTGACCAGTGCCCAGCCCCAAGCCTGCTGGTTCATCAGCCCCTCACGGTACAACTGCGGTGCAACGCCGGCGCCGATGATGAAGGCCAGCAAGGCGATTTCCCGGCGCGGACCAGTGACCGGACGCACCAGGTAGACCAACGCCGGCAACACCAGCGCCGCACTTGGGAAGCTGCGATAACGCGGGTCAAACACCAACGCCAGCATCATCACGGCCCCCGCAAACCCGGCAATCGCCACTAGCCAGCCCGCACGTTGCTCCAGCCAGTTGAACGCCCGTTCACGCCAACCGTCCCGGGCACTCAAGGCCAGGGCGGCGTGGGCCAGTACCAGCAGGTTCAGCAGCACCAGCAAGCCGGCCCACACCCATTCATCACCAAAGCGTGCAGTGACGCGGGTGAGTTCGGCCCACGTCCCGATGGAGCAGGCCGCCACCGCACCCAGCAGCGGCAGGGCAAGCGCGGCACGCGCGCTGCGCACGCGGCCACCCAGTGCCAATGTGCCCAGCAGGATCAGCCCGCCCACGCCCAGCCACAGCGGCCAGTACGGCACGTTGGTCACCGGCCCGGCGAGGATGCCCTTGTCCTGGCGGTCTGCATCGAACAGGCCCCAATAGCCACCCACGGCACCTTCACTGGCGCGTTTCCACGGCTGGTCAAACGCTTCGATCAGGTTGTAGTGCCAGCCATTGGCCTCGGCCATGGCTACAAAACCGCGCATGAATTTGGCCTCGTTGACCCGGCTCGGCACCGCGGTTTCACGCTGGCGGCCTTCGCTGGGCCAGCCGGTTTCGCCGATCAGCACATCCTTGGGCGCGAATTTGTTGCCAAAGGTCTGGCGCACATCGCCGACGTGCTTGAGCGCCTGGTCGATGCCGGACGGATCATCCTCCCAATAGGGCAACAGGTGAATGGTGAGGAAGTCCACTGCCGGGGCGATTTGCGGGTGTTGCAGCCAGAATTCCCACACATCGGCGTAGGTCACCGGCTGCTTGATCTGGCTTTTGACGGTGTGGATCAGCGTCACCAGCTGCTTGGCGGTGACTTCCTTGCGCAACAGCGCCTCGTTGCCAACGATCACCGCGGTGACGACATCAGGGTTGGCGTTGGCCGAGGCGATCAGTTCGTTGATTTCCTTTTCGGTCGCGACGGGATCACTGCTGACCCAGGCGCCCGCCATGACCTTCAAGCCATGCTTGCGCGCCATCTCTGGCAGGGCTTCCAGGCCGGTCATGGAGTAGGTGCGGATGCATTCAAAACGGGTGGCCAGCAAGCCGAGGTCCGCGTCCATGCGTTCGGGGCGCAGCTTGAACGGCTGGTCGAACGGTGATTGGTCCTTGTCGAACGGCGTATAGGACGCGCATTGCATCTTGTGGCTGGCGCTGGCCACATCCGGCAGCACCACGGGACGGCCGAGGCCATACCAGTAACCGATCAGGGCCAGCAGGCCGAGGATCAAGGCGAAGAAATAGGGTAGGGCAGGGAAGCGGGCAGTCGCAGGCATGGTCGGCTTATCTGGGAGAGCAAAGGCGCGCATCTTACCCGGATTTGGCCGGTACCAGTGGGGCCACATGATTTTGACATGCAAAGTTCGGGCGGAATTTTGACGTCATTTCCTACAAAGCCTCCTGCTGGCGTTGTGATGTCGTTTCTTGCTTGGGTAAGGTCGCTGACAGAGCAGGTTCCAAGTCCCGACGGGTTGATGATCGAGGTGTCAGCACTCCACTGACGCCGCAGCAGCCGGATCGATGCGCGTGATGGGAGCGCGGCGCACCACATAACAACAGGTTGACGTCGCTCGGCATCCGCCGGGCGCAGCACTTTCGGGGAAGTACGATGAAGATGCGACGACTCTTGGGCGCAGCTGCCACTCTGGTAGTTGCGATGAGCTCCACACTGGCCAGCGCCGACAGCAAAACCCTGAGCATCGGTTACGTGGACGGCTGGTCCGACAGCGTTGCCACCACCCACGTGGCGGCAGAGGTGATCAAGGCCAAGCTCGGTTATGACGTGAAACTGCAAGCGGTCGCCACCGGGATCATGTGGCAGGGTGTGGCTACCGGCAAACTCGACGCCATGCTCTCCGCCTGGCTGCCAGTGACCCACGGTGAGTACTGGGCCAAGAACAAGGACAAGGTGGTCGACTACGGCCCCAACTTCAAGGATGCAAAAATCGGCCTGATCGTGCCGGAGTATGTGAAAGCCAAGTCCATCGAAGACCTCAAGACCGACACCACCTTCAAGAACAAGATCGTCGGCATCGACGCCGGTTCAGGCGTGATGCTCAAAACCGACGAAGCCATCAAGCAGTACGGCCTCGATTACAAACTGCAAGCCAGCTCGGGCGCAGCGATGATCGCCGAACTGACCCGCGCCGAAGACAAGCAGGAATCCATTGCGGTCACTGGTTGGGTGCCACATTGGATGTTTGCCAAGTGGAAACTGCGCTTCCTGGAAGATCCAAAAGGCGTTTATGGCGCTGCCGAGACCGTCAACAGCATCGGCAGCAAGGGCCTGGAGGCGAAAGCGCCGGAAGTCGCGGCCTTCCTGAAGAAATTCCAGTGGGCCTCCAAGGATGAGATCGGTGAAGTCATGCTGGCAATCCAAGAGGGCGCCAAGCCCGATGCAGCAGCCAAGGATTGGGTAGCCAAGCACCCTGAGCGTGTTGCCGAGTGGACCGCTAAATAACCCTTCGCCTGTAGCAACAAGCACGCCGCCAACCTAATGTGGGAGCGGGCTTGCCCGCGATTGCAGTGTGTCAGCCGATCGATTCGGTACTGACACGCCGCCTTCGCGGGCAAGCCCGCTCCCACACTTATTTGACCCTTTGCAAATCCTCCAGCGTTCACGCAATCCCTCGCTACACTCGATCTAAGACTAAGGTCGTCTGGAACCTCTACGGCAGCCGCATACAGTGGATACGTTCCAAAATAATAAAAAAGCTGTGCTGCGAGGATAAAAACAATGAACGACAGCATTTACCTCTCGATTCAAAACAGCCCGCGTTTCAAGGAGCTGGTGAGAAAAAGGGAACGATTCGCCTGGATTCTCTCGGCGATCATGCTCGGGCTTTACTCCGCTTTCATCCTGTTGATCGCCTACGGGCCACAAGTGCTGGGGGCCAAGATCAGCCCCGGTTCCTCGATTACCTGGGGTATTCCCCTGGGCGTCGGGCTGATTGTGTCTGCCTTCGTCCTGACCGGCATCTACGTGCGCCGCGCCAATGGCGAATTCGACGACCTGAACAATGCGATTCTCAAGGAGGCTGCGCAATGATCGGGCGTCTACTGGCAGTATTCGTCGCTTCGCTGTTTGCTCCGGCCCTCTGGGCTGCGGACGCATTGACCGGTGAAGTGCACAAGCAACCCCTGAACGTGTCGGCCATCGTGATGTTTGTCGCGTTTGTCGGCGCCACCCTGTGCATCACCTACTGGGCGTCCAAGCGCAACAAATCGGCGGCCGACTACTATGCGGCCGGCGGCAAGATCACCGGTTTCCAGAATGGCCTGGCGATTGCCGGTGACTACATGTCGGCGGCGTCCTTCCTGGGGATTTCCGCGCTGGTGTTCACCTCCGGCTACGATGGCCTGATCTACTCGATCGGTTTCCTGGTGGGCTGGCCGATCATTCTGTTCCTGATCGCCGAGCGCCTGCGTAACCTGGGCAAGTACACCTTTGCCGACGTGGCGTCCTACCGCCTCGGGCAAACCCAGATCCGCAGCCTGTCGGCCTGTGGCTCGCTGGTGGTAGTGGCGTTCTACCTGATCGCGCAGATGGTGGGTGCGGGCAAGCTGATCCAACTGCTGTTCGGCCTGGACTACCACGTTGCGGTGATCCTGGTGGGCATCCTGATGTGCATGTACGTGCTGTTCGGCGGCATGCTGGCGACCACCTGGGTGCAGATCATCAAGGCAGTGCTGCTGCTGTCCGGTGCCTCGTTCATGGCGCTGATGGTGATGAAGCACGTCAACTTCGATTTCAACGTGCTGTTCTCCGAGGCGATCAAGGTTCACCCGAAAGGTGAAGCGATCATGAGTCCTGGCGGCTTGGTGAAAGACCCGATCTCGGCATTCTCCCTTGGCTTGGCACTGATGTTCGGTACCGCCGGCCTGCCGCACATCCTGATGCGCTTCTTCACCGTAAGCGACGCCAAGGAAGCGCGTAAGAGCGTGCTGTACGCCACTGGTTTCATTGGCTACTTCTATATCCTGACCTTCATCATCGGCTTCGGCGCGATCCTGCTGGTCAGCACCAACCCGGCGTTCAAGGATGCAGCAGGCGCCTTGCTCGGTGGCAACAACATGGCGGCGGTGCACCTGGCCAACGCGGTGGGTGGCAGTATCTTCCTGGGCTTCATCTCGGCGGTGGCGTTCGCGACCATCCTCGCGGTGGTTGCCGGCCTGACCCTGGCCGGTGCGTCGGCGGTGTCCCATGACCTGTACGCCAGCGTGATCAAGAAAGGCAAGGCCAACGAGAAAGACGAGATTCGCGTGTCGAAGATCACCACCGTGGCCTTGGGTGTATTGGCGATCGGTCTGGGTATCCTGTTCGAAAGCCAGAACATCGCGTTCATGGTTGGCCTGGCGTTCTCCATTGCCGCCAGCTGTAACTTCCCGGTGTTGCTGCTTTCCATGTACTGGAAAAACCTCACCACCCGTGGCGCGATGATTGGCGGCTGGTTGGGCCTGGTCAGTGCCGTTGGCCTGATGATCCTCGGTCCGACCATCTGGGTCTCGATCCTGCACCATGAAAAAGCCATCTTCCCTTATGAGTACCCGGCGCTGTTCTCGATGGTCATTGCGTTCATCGGCATCTGGTTCTTCTCCATCACCGACAAGTCGGCGGCGGCAGAGAAGGAGCGTGCACTGTACTTCCCGCAGTTTGTGCGTTCGCAGACTGGCCTTGGGGCGAGTGGGGCGGTCAATCACTAAGGTTGTAGCTGGATAAGAAGTGCCCCGGTCGCAAGGCCGGGGTATTTTTTTGAGCTTGAGTTATGTGTTGCTGGTGATATTGCTTTCGCGAGCAAGCCCGCTCCCACACTTGACCGAGTTCCAACATGAGAATGCGGTCAAGTGTGGGAGCGGGCTTGCTCGCGAAGGCGTCAGATCAGACAAAACAGTTTCTCAATTCCTGCGCAAACAAAAACGGCCTCCACTAAGGGAGGCCGTTTTCAGTGCAGCTAAGCGTAGCGCTTACTTGCGATCTTCCAGCTTGGTGATGTCACGCGACTCGTAGCCGGTGTACAGCTGGCGCGGGCGGCCAATCTTGTACGGGCTGGAGAGCATTTCTTTCCAGTGGGAGATCCAGCCTACGGTCCGCGCCAGGGCGAAGATCACGGTGAACATGCTGGTTGGAATGCCGATCGCCTTCAGGATGATCCCCGAGTAGAAGTCGACGTTCGGGTACAGCGAGCGTTCGATGAAGTACGGGTCGGTCAGGGCGATCTCTTCCAGGCGCATGGCCAGTTCGAGTTGCGGATCGTTGTTGATGCCCAGTTCCTTCAACACTTCGTCGCAGGTCTGCTTCATGACGGTGGCGCGTGGGTCGCGGTTCTTGTAGACCCGGTGACCGAAGCCCATCAACTTGAACGGATCGTTCTTGTCCTTGGCCTTGGCGATGAACTTGTCGATGTTCGAGACATCGCCGATTTCATCGAGCATGGTCAATACGGCTTCGTTCGCACCGCCGTGGGCAGGGCCCCACAGTGCGGCGATGCCGGCGGCGATACAGGCGAACGGGTTGGCACCCGAGGAGCCTGCCAGGCGCACGGTGGAGGTCGATGCGTTCTGCTCGTGGTCGGCGTGGAGGATGAAGATCCGGTCCATGGCCTTGGCGAGCGTCGGGCTGATCGGTTTGATCTCGCACGGGGTGTTGAACATCATGTGCAGGAAGTTTTCCGCGTACGTCAGGTCGTTGCGCGGGTACATCATGGGTTGACCCATGGAGTACTTGTAAACCATTGCGGCCAGGGTCGGCATCTTGGCAACCAGGCGGATCGCGGAAATTTCGCGATGCTGCGGGTTATTGATGTCGAGGGAGTCGTGATAGAAGGCCGACAGGGCGCCGACCACACCGCACATGACGGCCATTGGGTGGGCGTCGCGACGGAAGCCGTTGAAGAAGGTCTTCAACTGCTCGTGAACCATGGTGTGGTTCTTCACGGTGCTGACGAACTGGGCTTTCTGCTCGGCTGTTGGCAGTTCGCCATTTAGCAGCAGGTAGCAGGTTTCCAGGTAGTCCGATTTCTCGGCCAGTTGCTCGATCGGGTAGCCGCGATGCAGCAAAATGCCATTATCACCGTCGATGTAGGTGATCTTCGACTCGCAAGAGGCGGTCGACATGAAGCCTGGGTCGAATGTAAAACGGCCCGTGGCCGTCAGGCCCCGTACGTCGATAACATCGGGACCAACGGTGCCGGTTAAAATGGGCAGCTCGACGGGGGCTGCGCCCTCGATGATCAACTGCGCTTTTTTGTCAGCCATGTGGCCTCCTATTTATGCTTCAAATCATCAGACAGACCCCCCACGCAGGGCCCGCACCACTATATTGATATAAATCCAGATGTCAATTTGCCTAAAGTCTTGCACCAGAAGGCTTTAACCGTACTTTTTCCTCGAAATTGCCTGCCGTTTACGCCTTTTATACCGCCAGCGCAATCAGCTATTAGGGTGAGGCAGGCGCGTTGTCATTAGTAACCTAACTGTCTATACTCGGCCACCGACCGCCAAGGGCTTTTGGGCTTGCTTTCATTGGGGGTCGCACTCCCTGGGTGGTGCTACCTGACCAGTGCACTCCCCTACAACTTTGCCCTGATTGTTAGGGGCTCTTCAGTGTGAAAAAAAAGCCGTGAAGAATAGCCAACGACCTGTAAACCTAGACCTAAGGACCATCAAACTCCCCATCACCGGCGTTACGTCGTTCCTGCACCGTGTTTCCGGCATCATCCTGTTCCTGGGCTTGGGCATCATGCTTTACGCATTGAGCAAATCCCTGGGTTCCGAGGAAGGTTACGCCGAGGTGAAGGCATGCTTGACCAGCCCGCTGGCCAAGTTCGTAGCATGGGGCCTCCTGTCCGCTCTGCTGTATCACCTGGTAGCCGGTGTGCGCCACTTGATCATGGATGCGGGTATCGGTGAGACGCTGGAAGGCGGCCGCCTGGGCTCGAAAATCATCATCGCCATTTCCGTGGTGCTGATCGTTCTGGCAGGAGTTTGGATATGGTAACCAGCGTTACGAACCTTTCGCGTTCGGGCCTCTATGACTGGATGGCACAGCGTGTGTCTGCGGTCGTTCTCGCGGCTTATTTCATCTTCCTGATCGGATACCTCGTCGCAAATCCAGGCATCAGCTATGAGCAATGGCACGGCCTGTTTTCCCATAATGCGATGCGAATCTTCAGTCTGCTGGCCCTTGTAGCCCTGGGCGCTCACGCCTGGGTCGGCATGTGGACCATCGCGACCGACTACCTGACGCCAATGGCGCTGGGCAAGTCCGCGACCGCAGTACGTTTCCTCTTCCAGGCAGTCTGCGGCGTCGCGATGTTCGCTTACTTCGTCTGGGGTGTGCAGATTCTTTGGGGTATCTGATCCATGGCTAACATTCCAACTATTTCATTCGACGCCATCATTATTGGTGGTGGCGGTGCCGGCATGCGCGCTGCGCTGCAGCTGGCACAGGGCGGTCACAAGACTGCCGTGATCACCAAGGTGTTCCCGACCCGTTCCCACACCGTATCGGCCCAGGGTGGCATCACCTGCGCCATCGCCTCCGCCGACCCGAACGATGACTGGCGCTGGCACATGTACGATACCGTCAAGGGTTCCGACTATATCGGTGACCAGGACGCTATCGAATACATGTGTCAGGAAGGCCCGGCTGCGGTGTTCGAGCTGGACCATATGGGTCTGCCGTTCTCCCGTACCGAACAGGGTCGTATCTACCAGCGTCCATTCGGCGGCCAGTCGAAGGATTACGGTAAAGGCGGGCAGGCTGCCCGTACCTGCGCCGCTTCCGACCGTACCGGTCACGCGCTGCTGCACACCCTTTATCAGGGCAACCTGAAAGCCGGTACCACGTTCCTGAACGAGTACTACGCGGTTGATCTGGTGAAGAACTCGCAAGGCGAGTTCGTCGGCGTGATCGCGATCTGCATCGAAACCGGTGAAACCACCTACATCCGCGCCAAGGCTACCGTGCTGGCGACTGGCGGTGCAGGCCGTATCTACGCTTCGACCACCAATGCCCTGATCAACACCGGCGACGGCGTTGGCATGGCACTGCGTGCCGGCGTGCCGGTGCAAGACATCGAAATGTGGCAGTTCCACCCGACCGGCATCGCCGGCGCTGGTGTACTGGTTACCGAAGGTTGCCGTGGTGAAGGTGGATACCTGATCAACAAGCACGGCGAGCGTTTCATGGAGCGTTATGCTCCGAACGCGAAAGACCTTGCTGGTCGTGACGTTGTGGCCCGTTCGATGGTTAAAGAGATCATCGCCGGCAACGGCTGTGGCCCGAATGGCGACCACGTACTGCTGAAGCTCGATCACCTGGGCGAAGAAGTCCTGCATAGCCGCCTGCCAGGTATCTGCGAGCTGTCCAAGACCTTTGCTCACGTTGACCCGGTGGTTGCTCCGGTTCCGGTTGTTCCGACTTGCCACTACATGATGGGCGGCGTGCCGACCAACATTCATGGCCAGGCGATCACCCAGAACGCCGAGGGCGAAGACGAGATCATCCACGGCCTGTTCGCGGTAGGCGAAGTGGCTTGCGTATCGGTTCACGGTGCCAACCGTCTGGGCGGCAACTCGCTGCTCGACCTGGTGGTATTCGGCCGTGCTGCCGGCCTGCACCTGGAAAAAGCGCTGACCGACGGCATCGAATACGATGACGCCACCGACGCCAACATCGAAGCTGCCCTGGCGCGTCTGAACGCTCTGAACGAGCGTACTGATGGCGAAGACGTAGCAACCCTGCGTCGCGAGCTGCAAAGCTGCATGCAGAACTACTTCGGTGTGTTCCGTACCGGCGAGTACATGCAGAAGGGCATCGCCCAGTTGGCCGACCTGCGCAAGCGCATCGCCAACGTCAAGATCAACGATAAGAGCCAGGCGTTCAACACCGCTCGTATCGAAGCCCTTGAGCTGCAAAACCTGCTGGAAGTGGCCGAAGCGACCGCAATCGCTGCCGAGGTTCGTAAAGAATCCCGTGGTGCCCACGCCCGTGAAGACTTTGAAGATCGCGACGACGAAAACTGGTTGTGCCACACCCTGTACTTCCCGGGTGACAAGCGCGTAACCAAGCGTGCCGTGAACTTCTCGCCGAAGACGGTTCCGACGTTTGAACCGAAGATTCGGACTTACTAAGGGTGGCTGCCATGTTGAAAGTCAGTGTTTATCGCTACAACCCTGATCAGGACGCTGCGCCGTTCATGCAGGAATTCCAGGTCGATACCGGTGGTAAAGACCTGATGGTGCTGGATGTGTTGGCACTGATCAAAGAGCAGGACGAAGGTTTCTCTTATCGTCGCTCTTGCCGTGAAGGTGTGTGCGGTTCCGACGGCATGAACATCAACGGCAAAAACGGCCTGGCGTGCATCACGCCGCTGTCCGCCGTGGTTAAAGGTAACAAGCTGATCGTTCGTCCGCTGCCAGGTTTGCCGGTTATCCGTGACTTGGTTGTCGATATGAGCATCTTCTACAAGCAATACGAGAAAGTTAAGCCGTTCCTGCAAAACGACACGCCGGCTCCGGCCATCGAACGTCTGCAGTCCCCGGAAGAGCGTGAGAAACTTGACGGTCTGTACGAGTGCATCCTGTGCGCTTGCTGCTCGACTTCTTGCCCATCCTTCTGGTGGAACCCGGATAAATTCCTGGGTCCAGCTGCCCTGCTGCAAGCGTACCGCTTCCTGGCAGACAGCCGTGACACCAAGACCTCCGAGCGTCTGGCTTCACTGGATGACCCGTTCAGCGTATTCCGCTGCCGCGGGATCATGAACTGCGTCAACGTATGTCCCAAAGGCCTGAACCCGACTAAGGCCATTGGTCACATCCGTAACATGCTGCTGCAAAGCGGCGTGTAACTGACGTTGTAGCAAAGCAGGACCGTTGTGCCCGTAAATGCTGCGGCGCAGGCTTCAACCGGCGCCGTAGTTTTAACTTGAGCAGCGACTTACAAAGCCGCAGCTCTTATTTTGAAGAAATGAGACAAGCAGGGGCATTCGGGTTGGTACCCGAACTATCAGCGTGATCCTAAGTGGCTTGTTTTGGTCGCTGCACTTGGCCTTTTGCAAGCAAACTCGGTGTTTTCGCCGGTGGTGTCCCCAAATCGAGGGTGACCAAGCATGCAAGAAAGCGTGATGCAGCGCATGTGGAACAGCGGCTATCTTTCAGGTGGTAACGCTGCCTATGTGGAAGAGCTTTATGAGCTCTACCTGCACGACCCTAACGCTGTGCCAGAAGAATGGCGCACCAAATTTCAGACGTTGTCTTCAGACGGCAACGCTGCCACCGATGTATCGCATGCAACAATTCGCGATCAATTTGTGCTGCTGGCAAAGAACCAGCGCCGCGCCCAACCGGTTTCCGCCGGCAGCGTGAGCAGTGAGCATGAGAAGAAGCAAGTTGAAGTACTGCGACTGATCCAGGCTTACCGGATGCGTGGCCACCAGGCGGCCCAGCTTGACCCGCTGGGGCTCTGGCAGCGTCCTGCACCTGCTGACCTGTCGATCAATCATTACGGCTTGACCAATGCCGATCTTGATACGACCTTCCGTGCCGGAGACCTGTTCATCGGCAAAGAGGAAGCGAGCCTACGCGAAATTCACGAAGCGTTGCAGCAGACATATTGCCGCACCATTGGCGCTGAGTTCACGCACATCACCGATTCCGAGCAACGCCACTGGTTCCAGCATCGTCTGGAAGGCGTGCGTGGTCGTCCGGTATTGTCCGCTGACGTACGTAGCCACCTGCTTGAGCGCGTGACCGCTGCCGAAGGCCTGGAAAAATACCTGGGCACCAAATACCCAGGTACCAAGCGTTTTGGTCTGGAAGGCGGCGAAAGCCTGATCCCGATGCTCGACGAGCTGATCCAGCGTTCCGGTTCCTATGGCACCAAGGAAATCGTGATCGGCATGGCTCACCGTGGTCGTCTGAACGTGTTGGTCAACACCTTCGGCAAGAACCCGCGTGAACTGTTCGACGAGTTCGAAGGCAAGAAGAAGGTCGAGCTGGGTTCCGGTGACGTTAAATACCACCAGGGCTTCTCGTCCAACGTGATGACCACCGGCGGTGAAGTTCACCTGGCCATGGCCTTCAACCCATCCCACCTGGAAATCGTTTCTCCAGTGGTCGAGGGTTCGGTCCGTGCGCGCCAGGATCGTCGCAACGACGCGACCGGTGAAAAAGTCCTGCCGATTTCCATCCACGGTGACGCGGCATTCGCCGGTCAAGGCGTGGTCCTGGAAACGTTCCAGATGTCGCAGACTCGCGGCTTCAAGACCGGCGGCACGGTTCACATCGTCATCAACAACCAAGTCGGCTTCACCATCAGCAACCCGCTGGACGCACGCTCTACCGAGTACGCCACCGACGTTGCCAAGATGATCCAGGCACCGATCCTCCATGTGAATGGCGATGATCCGGAAGCCGTGCTGTTCGTGACCCAACTGGCTGTCGACTACCGCATGCAGTTCAAGCGTGACGTGGTGATCGACCTGGTTTGCTACCGCCGTCGCGGTCACAACGAAGCCGACGAACCAAGCGGCACCCAGCCGTTGATGTACCAGCAGATCACCAAGCAGCGCACCACCCGTGAGCTGTACGCCGAAAGCCTGACGAAGGCCGGTGTGGTTGACGATGCACGTGTTCAGGCGAAGATCGATGAATACCGCAACGCGCTGGACAACGGTCTGCACGTAGTGAAAAGCCTGGTCAAAGAGCCGAACAAAGAGCTGTTCGTCGACTGGCGTCCATACCTGGGTCACACCTGGACCGCGCGTCACGACACCTCGTTCGATCTGAAAACCCTGCAGGAACTGTCTGCCAAGCTGCTGGAAATTCCGGAAGGCTTCGTCGTACAGCGCCAGGTTGCGAAGATCTACGAAGACCGTCAGAAGATGCAAGCCGGCGGCCTGCCGATCAACTGGGGTTATGCCGAAACCATGGCATACGCGACCCTGGCGTTCGAAGGTCACCCGATCCGCATGACCGGCCAGGACATCGGCCGCGGTACGTTCTCGCACCGTCACGCGGTATTGCACAACCAGAAAGACGCGGGCACCTATGTGCCGCTCAAGCACCTGTACGAAGGCCAGCCACGTTTCGACCTGTACGATTCGTTCCTGTCCGAAGAGGCCGTGCTGGCGTTCGAATACGGCTACTCCACCACCACGCCTAACGCGCTGGTGATCTGGGAAGCCCAGTTCGGCGACTTCGCCAACGGTGCCCAGGTGGTTATCGACCAGTTCATCACCAGCGGCGAGCACAAGTGGGGCCGCCTGTGCGGTCTGACCATGCTGCTGCCACACGGTTATGAAGGTCAGGGGCCGGAGCACTCCTCGGCCCGTCTGGAGCGTTACCTGCAGTTGTGCGCCGAGCACAACATCCAGGTGTGCGTGCCGACTACGCCGGCCCAGATCTACCACTTGCTGCGTCGCCAGGTGATCCGCCCGCTGCGCAAGCCGCTGGTAGTGCTGACTCCGAAATCGCTGTTGCGTCACAAATTGGCCATCTCGACCCTGGAAGATCTGGCCGAAGGCTCGTTCCAGACCGTGATTCCAGAAATCGATGCATTGGACGCGGCCAAGGTGACTCGCTTGGTCCTGTGCAGCGGCAAGGTCTACTACGACCTGCTGGAAAAACGTCGTGCCGAAGGCCGCGAAGACATCGCCATCGTGCGTATCGAGCAGCTTTACCCGTTCCCGGAAGACGACCTGATGGAGGCCATCGCGCCTTACACCAACCTCACCAATGTGGTGTGGTGCCAGGAAGAACCGATGAACCAGGGCGCGTGGTACAGCAGCCAGCATCACCTGCGTCGTAGCATCGGCAACCATAACAAGGCCCTGGGCCTTGAATACGCCGGTCGTGATGCTTCTGCTGCACCTGCGTGTGGTTATGCGTCGATGCACGCCGAGCAGCAGGAAAAACTGCTGCAAGATGCTTTCACTGTTTAACGCCTTCGCGCTGACTGAAACCGAATTTTAAGGACACACAGATAATGGCTATCGAAATCAAAGCCCCGTCATTCCCGGAATCGGTTGCCGATGGCACCGTTGCCACCTGGCACAAGAAACCAGGCGACGCTGTAAAGCGTGACGACCTGATCGTCGACATCGAGACCGACAAAGTTGTTCTGGAAGTGTTGGCCGAGGCTGACGGCGTGCTGGGCGCAATCGTGGCTGAAGAGGGCGCTACCGTCCTGTCGAACCAGGTTCTGGGCTCGATTGAAGAGGGCAGCGCTGCTGCCGCTGCTCCTGCCGCCGCTGCACCAGCTGCTTCGGCACCAGCTGCCGCCCCGGCTGCTGGCGCTGAAGACCCGATCGCTGCTCCAGCTGCGCGTCAACTGGCTGAAGAAAATGGCATCAACCTGGCCTCCATCAAAGGCACCGGCAAAGACGGCCGTGTGACCAAGGAAGACGTGGTTGCTGCTGTTGAAGCCAAGAAAAACGCTCCAGCTGCCGCGCCTGCCAAGGCTGCTGCCCCGGCTGCCGCTGCCCCTGTGTTCGCTGCCGGCGACCGCACCGAGAAGCGCGTACCGATGACCCGTGTACGTGCCACCGTGGCCAAGCGCCTGGTTGAAGCACAGTCGAACATGGCGATGCTGACCACTTTCAACGAAGTCGACATGACCGAAGTCATGGCCCTGCGTTCGAAGTACAAGGATCTGTTCGAGAAGTCCCACAACGGCGTGCGCCTGGGCTTCATGTCGTTCTTCGTGAAAGCGGCCACCGAAGCGCTGAAACGCTTCCCGGCTGTCAACGCTTCCATCGACGGCAACGACATCGTTTACCATGGCTACGCAGACGTCGGCGTAGCGGTGTCCAGCGACCGTGGCCTGGTGGTGCCGGTCCTGCGTAACGCCGAACTGATGAGCCTGGCTGAAATCGAAGGCGGCATCGCCACCTTCGGCAAGAAAGCCCGTGACGGCAAGCTGACCATCGACGAGATGACCGGCGGTACGTTCACCATCACCAACGGTGGTACCTTCGGTTCGATGATGTCGACCCCGATCGTCAACCCGCCACAAGCTGCGATCCTGGGCATGCACAACATCATCCAGCGTCCGATGGCCATCAACGGCCAAGTCGTGATCCGCCCGATGATGTACCTGGCACTGTCTTACGATCACCGCCTGATCGATGGTAAAGAAGCCGTGACTTTCCTGGTGACCATCAAGAACCTGCTGGAAGACCCGGCTCGTCTGCTGCTGGATATCTGATATAAGCAGCGTCAAGTTGCGAGCTGCAAGCTGCAGGAAAAAGCAGCTTGGCTTGCAGCTTGACGCTTAAAGCTTGTCGCTAAATAGAGGATCTATTTTCATGTCGCAGAAATTTGACGTTGTAGTGATTGGTGCAGGTCCTGGCGGCTATGTTGCCGCCATCAAGGCCGCACAACTGGGCCTCTCGACTGCTTGCATCGAAAAATACACCGACAAGGAAGGCAAACTGGCACTGGGCGGTACTTGCCTGAACGTCGGTTGCATTCCTTCCAAGGCGCTGCTGGACAGCTCCTGGAAACTCCACGAAGCCCAAGACGGCTTCGCGATCCACGGCATCAACCATGCTGGCGTGACCATGGACGTGCCAGCAATGGTCGGCCGTAAAGCCAACATCGTTAAAGGCCTGACTTCCGGCGTTGCGACCTTGTTCAAGGCCAACGGCGTCACTTCCCTGCAAGGCCACGGCAAGCTGCTGGCCGGCAAGAAAGTTGAAATCACCAAGCCAGACGGTTCGACCGAAATCATTGAAGCCGAGAACGTAATCCTGGCTCCAGGTTCGCGTCCAATCGACATTCCACCGGCTCCAGTCGACAACAACGTGATCGTTGATTCGACCGGCGCCCTGGAATTCCAGGCTGTTCCCAAGCGTCTGGGCGTGATCGGCGCTGGCGTGATCGGCCTGGAACTGGGTTCGGTATGGTCCCGCCTGGGTGCCGAAGTGACTGTGCTGGAAGCCCTGGACACGTTCCTGATGGCTGCCGACACCGCCGTTTCCAAAGAAGCACTGAAAACCCTGACCAAACAAGGTCTGGACATCAAGCTGGGCGCTCGCGTGACCGGTTCGAAAGTCAACGGTGAAGAAGTTGTCGTCAACTACACCGACAAGGATGGCGAAAAAACCATCACTTTCGACAAGCTGATCGTAGCCGTGGGTCGCCGTCCAGTGACCACCGACCTGCTGGCAGCCGACAGCGGCGTGACCCTCGACGAGCGCGGTTACGTGCACGTTGACGATCACTGCGCAACCTCCGTGCCTGGCGTGTACGCCATCGGTGACGTGGTTCGCGGCATGATGCTGGCGCACAAGGCTTCCGAAGAAGGCATCATGGTTGTCGAGCGCATCAAGGGCCACAAGACCCAGATGAACTACGACCTGATCCCTTCGGTTATCTACACCCACCCGGAAATTGCATGGGTCGGCAAGAACGAACAGCAGTTGAAAGCTGAAGGCGTTGAAGTTAACGTCGGCACCTTCCCGTTTGCCGCTTCTGGCCGTGCCATGGCAGCGAACGACACCGGTGGTTTTGTCAAAGTCATCGCTGATGCCAAGACTGACCGCGTATTGGGCGTCCACGTGATTGGCCCGAGCGCTGCAGAACTGGTTCAGCAAGGCGCGATCGGTATGGAGTTCGGCACCAGTGCCGAGGACCTGGGCATGATGGTCTTCTCCCATCCGACCCTGTCCGAAGCATTGCACGAAGCAGCGTTGGCAGTGAATGGCGGCGCCATCCACATCGCCAACCGCAAGAAGCGCTAAGCGAGATAATAAGAAACCACGGCGGAGTTGCCCGTCGTGAGCCTTGTGCGCAAGACTCACCGCGGAATATCCGCTGGACGCAGCCTTGCGCAGCTTTACGGGCCTTGAGCCCCGCAAGTTGCGCAAGCAGCAGTCACAGGTGGCGCGGCACTCATAATGAGCGCAGCGCCGAATGCGCAGTACCTAACGAAGACGGTAAAAAGCATGAATCTTCACGAGTATCAGGGTAAGCAGCTGTTCGCTGAATACGGCCTGCCAGTATCCAAGGGCTACGCAGTAGACACCCCGGAAGCAGCAGCAGAAGCTTGCGACAAAATCGGTGGTACCGAGTGGGTTGTCAAAGCCCAGGTCCACGCTGGTGGTCGCGGTAAAGCGGGCGGCGTTAAGCTGGTTCGCAGCAAAGAGGACGCCAAGGCCTTCGCACAGCAGTGGCTGGGCAAGCGTCTGGTGACTTACCAGACTGATGCCAATGGCCAGCCAGTCACCAAGATCCTGGTTGAATCGTGCACTGATATCGCTAAAGAGCTGTACCTGGGCGCTGTCGTTGACCGTTCGAGCCGTCGCATCGTGTTCATGGCTTCCACCGAAGGTGGCGTGGACATCGAGAAGATCGCTCACGAAACCCCAGAAAAAATTCTGAAAGCCACTATCGATCCACTGGTTGGCGCTCAGCCATTCCAGGGTCGCGAGCTGGCTTTCCAGCTGGGCCTGGAAGGCAAGCAAGTTGCCCAGTTTGCCAAGATCTTCGTGGGTCTGGCCAAACTGTTCCAGGATCACGATCTGGCCCTGCTGGAAGTGAACCCGCTGGTGATCAAGGCCGACGGCGATCTGCATTGCCTCGATGCCAAGATCAACATCGACGCCAACGCCATGTACCGTCAGCCTAAGCTGAAGACTTTCCACGATCCGTCGCAAGACGATCCGCGCGAAGCGCACGCTGCCAAGTTCGAACTGAACTACGTAGCCCTGGAAGGTAACATCGGTTGCATGGTCAACGGTGCTGGCCTGGCCATGGGTACCATGGACATCGTCAACCTGCATGGCGGCAAACCAGCCAACTTCCTCGACGTGGGCGGTGGTGCTACCAAAGAACGCGTAACCGAAGCTTTCAAGATCATCCTGTCCGACTCCAACGTCGCTGCAGTACTGGTCAACATCTTCGGCGGCATCGTTCGTTGCGACATGATTGCCGAAGGCATCATCGGTGCAGTGAAAGAAGTCGGCGTTAAAATCCCGGTTGTTGTTCGCCTTGAAGGCAACAACGCTGAACTGGGCGCTAAAGTACTGGCAGAAAGCGGTTTGAACATCATCGCGGCTACCAGCCTGACCGACGCTGCTCAACAAGTTGTCAAAGCTGCGGAGGGCAAATAATGAGCGTCCTGATCAATAAAGACACCAAAGTTATCTGCCAGGGTATTACCGGTTCCCAAGGTAGTTTCCACAGCCAGCAAGCCATCGAATACGGCACCAAGATGGTTGGTGGTGTAACTCCTGGTAAAGGCGGCACCGAACACCTGGGCCTGCCAGTGTTCAACACCGTGAAAGATGCTGTAGCTGCCACTGGCGCCACTGCCAGCGTGATCTACGTTCCAGCTCCTTTCTGCAAGGACTCGATCCTGGAAGCAGCATTCGGCGGCATCAAGCTGATCGTGTGCATCACCGAAGGCATTCCTACCCTGGACATGCTGGACGCTAAAGTTAAGTGCGACGAGCTGGGTGTTACCCTGATCGGCCCTAACTGCCCAGGCGTGATCACTCCGGGCGAATGCAAGATCGGCATCATGCCAGGTCACATTCACTTGCCAGGTAAAGTCGGCATCGTTTCCCGTTCCGGCACCCTGACCTACGAAGCGGTCAAGCAGACCACTGACGCCGGTTTCGGTCAGTCGACTTGCGTCGGCATCGGCGGTGACCCGATCCCAGGCTCGAACTTCATCGACATCCTGAAACTGTTCCAGGAAGACCCGAAGACCGAAGCGATCGTGATGATCGGTGAGATCGGCGGTTCGGCTGAAGAAGAAGCGGCTGCCTACATCAAGGCACACGTGACCAAGCCGGTTGTTTCCTACATCGCTGGTGTGACTGCCCCTGCTGGCAAGCGCATGGGCCATGCTGGCGCAATCATCTCTGGCGGCAAAGGCACTGCAGACGAGAAATTCGCTGCGCTGCAAGACGCAGGCGTTAAAACCGTGCGTTCGCTGGCAGACATCGGCAAGGCCCTGGCCGAGCTGACCGGTTGGGCTGTCAAGTAAGCCTCGCGCTTAACTGACGCTTCACCAACACAAAGGCCACCTTCGGGTGGCCTTTGTGCATTCTGGATCTGGTGAAGATCAAAAATGTGGGAGCGGGCTTGCTCGCGAATGCGGAGTGTCAGATTCAGATAAGTTGACTGATACACCGCATTCGCGAGCAAGCCCGCTCCCACATTGGATTGGTCTGCCAGGTTAAGTATGAAAACGCGACATTTGGATGTCGCTTATCGGACAGTACGCCCCGCAACAGTGCGCTTGTCAGCCAAATTCTGTACCCTAGCCGCCTCTTTATGCGTGTGCCTCCCAAAAGGAAGCCCCGCGCTAGACCGGTCGACCCCCATCAGGGCCGACAGTAGTTCCCTCATCCACAGGGAATCCCTCTCTAAATTCCGATTCAGTAGTGTGGTATTTCCCGAAATGAAAGTGTTGAAAAGCCAGGATGTCCTGGCGCTGGGCTTTATGACCTTTGCCCTGTTCGTGGGCGCCGGCAACATCATCTTCCCGCCTATCGTAGGTTTGCAGTCCGGGCCTCATGTCTGGATGGCAGCGCTGGGCTTCCTGATCACCGCAGTGGGTTTGCCGGTGGTTACCGTGATCGCCCTGGCCAAGGTCGGCGGCGGTATGGACGCGTTGAGCAGCCCGATCGGCAAGATAGCCGGTGGCCTGCTCGCGGCGGCGGCGTATCTGGCGGTAGGGCCGCTGTTCGCCACCCCGCGTACCGCGACCGTGTCCTTTGAAGTGGGCCTGGCGCCGCTGACTGGTGAAAGCCCGCTGGCACTGTTGCTCTACAGCTCGGTGTACTTCCTGGTGGTGTTCTTCGTTTCCCTGTATCCGGGGCGTTTGCTGGACACCGTTGGGCGTTTCCTGGCACCGCTGAAGATCATCGCACTGGCCGTGCTCGGCATTGCCGCGTTCGCCTTGCCGGCCGGTGACGTGGGCGTCGCTACCCCTGAATATGTCGCTGCACCGTTTTCCCAAGGCTTTATCCAGGGCTACCTGACCATGGATACCCTGGGCGCCCTGGTGTTTGGCATCGTGATCGTCAATGCCATCCGCTCCCGTGGCGTCGAGTCGCCGAAGCTCATCACCCGTTATGCCATCATTGCGGGCTTGATTGCCGGCGTGGGCCTGGCCCTGGTGTACTTCAGCCTGTTCCGCCTGGGCTCGGGCAGCCATGCCGTTGCCGCCGGTGCCAGTAACGGCGCAGCGGTGCTCCACGCTTACGTGCAACACACCTTTGGTTCCCTGGGCAGCGGCTTCCTGGCGGTGCTGATCTCACTGGCTTGCCTGGTGACAGCTGTAGGCCTGACCTGTGCCTGCGCCGAGTACTTCAGCCGCATCCTGCCGCTGTCCTACAAGACGCTGGTGGTGATTCTGGCGCTGTTCTCGCTGTTCGTGTCCAACCTGGGCCTGACCAAGCTGATTGCGTTCTCGATCCCGGTACTCACCGCAATCTACCCGCCGTGCATCGTGCTGGTGGCGTTGAGCTTCTGCAAAGACTTCTGGCAGGAGCAGGGCCGTATCGTGGGGCCGGTGATGCTGGTGTCGTTCATCTTTGGCTGCATCGATGCGCTCAAGGGTGCAGGTTTCGCCGACTGGTTGCCTGCACAGTTGACCAACCTGCCGCTGAGCGAGCAAGGCCTGGCCTGGCTGGTGCCGTCGGTGATGGTGCTGGGAGTGGCCGTGGTAATTGACCGTCTGTTGGGCAAGCGCAGCGAAGCGATCGCTTGATCCGCTGAACGCGCTATCGAAAAGCCCTGTATCAATCGATACGGGGCTTTTTTTATGGGCGGCTGGCAGTGTCTTTTTGCCTGGGCTAGCGTCGAACAGGTTAAGAAAAATTCAAGTTGAAACGCGGTCAGTGTGGGAGCTGGCTTGCCTGCGATAGCGGACTGTCAGTTGGCACAATAGTGACTGAGCAGACGCCATCGCAGGCAAGCCAGCTCCCACCCTGATCGCGCTCGTCATAGGGGCCCGCATGTCGTTCATCGAAACCAATCAGATCCACCTGCTTGCCGCCTTCTGGTTCGCCCTGTGCTGGGGTGGCTACACCCGCTATGCCACCTGGAAGGCCCGGGACACGGCCTGCCTGGCCAGTGTGCTGCATCTGTATCGCGAAGACTGGATGCGCCGCATGCTGATGCGCGACAACCGCATCGCCGACGCCAGCGTGATCGGCAACCTGGAGCGTAACGCCTCGTTCTTCGCTTCCAGTACCTTGATCATCCTCGCCGGTATTCTCACGGTGCTGGGCGCCTCGGAGCGGGCGGTGTCGCTGTTGGCGGACATTCCGATGGTGCAGCAGGCATCCCAGGGTATGTCCGAGATCAAGTTGCTGTGCCTGGCACTGGTGTTCGTCTACGCCTTCTTCACCTTTAGCTGGTGCATGCGCCAGTACAACTTTGCGGCAGTGCTGGTGGGTTCTGCGCCGATGATCGGTGAGCGGCACGTGTCCGAGCAGGAACGTCAGGCGTTCGCCCTGCGAGCGGCGCGCGTGATTTCCATGGCCGCCAACCAATTCAACTTTGGCCTGCGCTCTTACTACTTCGGCATGACCATGCTGGCGTGGTTTGTCAGCCCCTGGTTGTTCATGCTGATGAGCAGCGGGGTGGTGCTGGTGCTGTATCGCCGGGAGTTTCATTCCGACGTACTGCAAGTGATGGTGTTTACCCCGACCGATACGGCACAGCCGGAGGCGGTTAAAGAGCTGGCTTGATTAACGTTTCAACTCAAACAGCAGCCGCAAAAAAGCCCGCTATCTAAGCGGGCTTTCTTTTTGCAGTCAGGCTATTTCAAACCGCGGTCTCAAGAACCGGTGGCTGGAGTAGCAGGTGCTGCTTCTTTTGCTGCAGCGGCGTTCGATTCAGCCTGAGCTTTGGCAGCTTCGGCGTTTTCTTTCGCAGCGTCGTTCACTTTATCCTGAGCCTTCGACATGTCTTTCTGAGCTTGCTCGGAATGTGCAGCAGCGTCTTGGGCTTTGTCTTCGGATTTTTTGTCGCAGGCAGCCAGACCGAGGGCAGCGGCCAGCATCATGGAAATAGCTAAAGTCTTGCGCATGGGTTGTTTCTCCTTATTGAAGATATCTACTGGCCTTTCGAGCATGGGGCTCCAGCATTAGTTCCTTTTGTTTCACAGATATATAAACCACTGACTTAAAGGAACTTTTTCCGGCGCCACCGATAGCCTCGATCAACACTAATAAGAGTCTCGAACGAATGACCGAAAACCCTTTGTTAGAGCGCGCGGCGCGCTTTGTATCGGCCTTGCGCCATTGCCAGGTGCTGGGCATTACCGCCCATGGGGCCAGCGGGGAGGGTATTACGCTGCTCATGCCGTATGCCCCGCACCTGGTCGGCGACCCGCACACCGGCGTGATCCACGGCGGCGCCTTGACCTCCTTGATGGACACCGCTTGCGGCATGGCGACCCTGTGCGTCCTGCCGGAGTTCGAGGTGTGTCCAACCCTCGACCTGCGCATCGACTACATGCATCCCGCCGAACCCCACAAGCCGGTGTACGGCTTCGCCCAATGCTACCGGGTCACCACCGACGTGATCTTTACCCGCGGCTTCGCCTATCAGGATGACCCGCAGCAACCCATCGCCCATGTGGTGGGTACGTTCATGCGTATGGGCAAGCGGCTTAAAGGCACACAAGGATTGGGCAGCACCATCCAGGGAGCACAGGCATGACCCATCGATTCAAGACCCGCCTGGAACAGGCCCACGCACGCGGCAACTATGCAGCGCTGCTGGAGCAGATCCCTTACGCCAGACTGATCGGCATCGAATGCACCCGTTTGGGCGATGAGTTGCTGTTTCGCTTGCCGGCCAGTAAGGACAATATTGGTAACCCCATATTGCCGGCGCTCCACGGCGGCGTGATCGCAGGCTTCATGGAATTGTCGGCGGCGCTGCACCTGCTGGTGTTCACCGGCGCGCCGGGGTTGCCGAAAATCATCGATTTCTCCCTGGATTACCTGCGCGCGGGCCAGTTTTGCGACACTTACGCCAAATGCCAGGTGTGGCGCCAGGGCCGACGGGTGGCGAATGTCGCGATCACCGCGTGGCAGAGCACCGCGGCGGAACCGATTGCCACTGCCCGTGCGCATTTCAAAATCGAGGAAGCGAGCCGCCCTTGAAATCCTGGTCTTAGCCCCCAACTTTGATGACAACCCGCCGCCAACCCTCAAGGGCGCGGCCACTGCCATCCAATTGGAGTTTGATGACCATGAGTGTGGAAACTCAAAAGGAAACCCTGGGCTTCCAGACCGAGGTGAAGCAGCTGCTGCACCTCATGATCCATTCGCTGTATTCCAACAAGGAAATTTTCCTTCGCGAATTGATCTCGAACGCCTCTGACGCCGTCGACAAATTACGTTTCGAAGCCCTGTCCAAGCCTGAGTTGCTGGAAGGTGGCGCCGAACTGAAAATCCGCGTGAGCTTCGACAAGGACGCCAACACCGTCACCCTCGAAGACAACGGTATCGGCATGAGCCGTGAAGACGCGATTACCCATCTGGGTACCATCGCCAAATCCGGCACTGCTGATTTCATGAAGAACCTGTCGGGCGACCAGAAGAAGGATTCGCACCTGATCGGCCAGTTCGGCGTGGGCTTCTACTCGGCCTTTATCGTTGCCGACAAAGTTGAAGTATTCAGCCGTCGTGCCGGCCTCGCTGCCAGCGAAGGCGTGCACTGGTCGTCCAAGGGTGAGGGCGAATTTGAGATCGCCACTATCGAAAAGGCCGACCGCGGTACCCGCATCGTGCTGCACTTGAAGTCTGGTGAAGATGAGTTCGCCGACGGTTACCGTCTGCGCAACATCATCAAGAAGTACTCCGACCACATCCCTCTGCCGATCGAGCTGCCGAAAGAAAAGGCTGCCGTCGAAGGCGAGGAACAGCCTGAGCAGGAATGGGAAACCGTTAACCGCGCCAGCGCCCTGTGGACCCGTCCGCGTACCGAGATCAAGGACGAGGAATATCAGGAGTTCTACAAACACATCGCTCACGACTACGAAAACCCGCTGAGCTGGAGCCACAACAAAGTCGAAGGCAAGCTGGAATACAGCTCGCTGCTCTACGTGCCGACCCGTGCTCCGTTCGACCTGTACCAGCGTGAAGCGCCCAAGGGCCTCAAGCTCTACGTGCAGCGCGTGTTCGTGTTGGATCAGGCGGACTCGTTCCTGCCGCTGTACCTGCGCTTCATCAAGGGCGTGGTCGACTCCAACGACCTGTCGCTGAACGTATCGCGGGAGATCCTGCAGAAAGACCCGATCATCGACTCCATGAAGTCGGCGCTGACCAAGCGCGTGCTCGACATGCTGGAAAAACTGGCGAAGAACGAGCCTGAGCAATACAAAAGCTTCTGGAAAAACTTCGGCCAGGTCATGAAAGAAGGCCCGGCTGAAGATTTCGCCAACAAAGAAAAAATCGCCGGCCTGTTGCGTTTTGCTTCCACTCAGGGCGACGACGGCGAGCAGGTGGTGTCCCTGGCCGAGTACCTGGCACGCGCCAAGGAAGGTCAGGACAAGATCTACTACCTGACCGGCGAGAAGTACGAAGCAGTCAAGGACAGCCCGCACCTGGAAGTCTTCCGCAAGAAAGGCATCGAAGTGCTGCTGCTGACCGATCGTATCGATGAGTGGCTGATGAGCTACCTCAGCGAGTTCGACGGCAAGTCTTTCGTCGACGTGGCTCGTGGTGACCTGAACCTGGGGAACCTGGACTCCGAAGAAGAGAAGAAAGAAGCCGAAGAAGTCGCCAAGGCCAAAGAAGGCTTGGTTGAGCGGATCAAGGCGTCCCTGGGCGATGCGGTCAGTGAAGTGCGGGTTTCCCACCGGCTGACCGACTCCCCGGCGATCCTGGCCATCGGCGAGCAGGATCTGGGCCTGCAGATGCGTCAGATCCTTGAAGCCAGCGGTCAGAAGGTTCCGGACTCCAAGCCGATCTTCGAATTCAACCCGGCTCACCCGCTGATCGAGAAACTCGACGGCGAGCAGAACGAAGAGCGGTTTGGCGACCTGTCGCACATCCTCTTCGACCAGGCGGCCCTGGCCGCTGGCGACAGCTTGAAAGACCCGGCCGCCTACGTGCGCCGCCTGAACAAGCTGTTGGTTGAACTGTCGGTCTGACACCGTTGTAGAAAAGCCCGCTTCGGCGGGCTTTTTCGTTCTAGTGCACCTCAACTGGAGTAAATGATGAGCCAAGTCACTGTGCGTTCCGTGGTCTATCAGATTGATGGCCAGTCCTACGAAAGCCGCCTGGCGTTCGATGCCAGCCACAAGGGTTCGCTGCCGGGCCTGTTGATGGCGCCGAACTGGATGGGGGTGAGTGCGGGTGCCGAGGAGATCGCCAAGAGCGTGGCCAGCAAAGGCTACGTGGTGCTGATCGCCGACCTGTATGGGCAAACCGTGCGCCCCTCGAATGGCGATGAAGCCGGTGCGGCGATGATGCCGCTCAAGCAAGACAACCCGGCGCTGATCAAACGCTTGCAGGCGGCCTTTGCGCAACTGCAGGACCAGGCCGAGGTGGATACCTCGAAGCTGGCGACCTTTGGTTTCTGCTTTGGCGGTTCCTGTGCGCTGGAACTGGCGCGTACCGGAGCGCCGTTGAAGGCTGCCGTGTCGTTCCACGGCACTCTCGACACCCAGAACCCGGCAGGCGCCAAGCACATCCAGGGTTCAGTGCTGGTGCTGCACGGCGCGTCCGATCCATTGGTGCCGAGAGAGCAACTGCCCGCGTTCGAAGAGGAAATGAACGCAGCCGGTGTAGATTGGCAATTGTTGAGCTACGGCGGTGCGGTGCATTCCTTCACCGATCCGCATGCGAACGTGCCGGGCAAGATGATGTATGACGCGAAGACCGCCAAGCGGGCGTTCAAGTCGATGCATGATTTGTTGGATGAAGTGTTCCAGGGCTGATTGTTCAGCGTCTGTACTGGCCTCATTGCAGGCAAGCCTGCTCCCACATTTGACTGTATTCACACATCAAAATGTGGGAGTGGGGCCCCGCGATGGCTATCTCACCGGCAACTCTATCCTGTCTGTTTCACCGGGCACCGTCGGCCAATCCCCCGCCGCCCAGCGCTGCCGCGCCTGCTCGATAACCGCCGGATCGCTCGCGACAAAATTCCAATTGATCCGCCGCGGCCCATCCAGCGGCGCGCCGCCACATATCACCAGGTGGCAATCCGTCTCGGCAAACAACGCCATCTCCTGGCCTGCCGGCAACACCGCCAGGCTGTGCACCTCCAGCGTCTCACCGTCCAATTGCGCTTCGCCTGCCAGCAGGTACACCGCGCGTTCCTCATGCTCATCCGGAATCAGCAGGGTAGTGGCCGTCTGCATCCGCACTTCGGCATACAGCGTCGGCGACAGCACCGGCACCGGTGATTTCAGGCAGAAGCCATTGCCAGCGATCAGCCGGATCTGCACCCCCAGGTTGTCACTCACCGGCAGGCTCGCCGCCGGGTGGTGGCTGTAATGCCCCGGTCCGGTTTCGTGGTCCCTCGGCGAGGCCAGCCACACTTGCAGCCCGTGCAGGCTGAAACTGCTGGCCTGGAGCGCTGCGGGGGTGCGTTCGACGTGGGCAATCGCGCTGCCGGCGGTCATCCAGCTGACATCGCCGGCCTGCACCAGCTGGTCCGAACCGAGGCTGTCCTTGTGCTGCAAGGCGCCTTCGAACAGGTAGGTGAGGGTCGACAGGCCGATGTGCGGGTGCTGGCGGATATTCATGCCGCTGCCCGGTGCGTATTGGGTGCGCAGCATATGGTCGAAAAACACGAAGGGCCCGACACTGCGGCATTCACGCGATGGTAGCGGGCGCAGGATCGGCTGGCCTTCGACATCTTCGGGGCGAGGGCGGATCACGGTGAGGGTGGTCATGGTGCATCCCAGTCTGAGCGGGTTGGATGCCGTTGAGCATAACCCGCTCGGGAGGATGTTGCTGTTACTGGCTGAACGCGCCTTCGGACAATTTCGTGTCGATGCTGATCTCGGCCGTCGTCATCAGCTTGTGCACTGGGCAGCGGTCGGCCACGCGGTGCAGTTCATCGCGCTGGGCGTCGGTGAGCACGCCCTTGAGGGTCAGCTTGACGTTGAGCTTGTATTTGCCTTTCTGCTCTTCAGTTGCGTCGTGGGTGACTTCCACGGTCACGCCGGTGAGCGGGATGTCTTTCTTTTGCGCATAGAGCTTGACCGTCAATGCCTTGCACGAGGCCAGGGCGGCGTCGAAGTAGTCGTGGGGGGAGGGCGCCGAGTCATCGCCGCCCAGGCTCTTGGGCAGGTCGGTGAACAGCTCGTGGTTGTCGATGTTCAGGCTGTGGCGAAAGTTGTCGTGGTTGAGCGTATTGACGGTAACAGGCATGGCGAACCTCACAAGGGGGCAGGATGAAGGTCATGCAGTTATAGAGCATGGCGGCGTTCGGGTGTTCCATGTTTTCTACAATCACTTTCGCCGCGATTGTGTTAGGGGTTTATATCGCGTTTTCGTCTTGGCCAGATTCGCGCAATTGCAGCAGGCGCTCTTGCCACATGGATTCCATACCCCCATGAAAAAGCCCCGAACCAGTCGGGGCTTTTTCATGCAATCAAGCTACAGGCTTTACTTGCCCTGCCAGCGTTTCAGCACCAGGGTGGCGTTAGTGCCACCGAAGCCGAAGCTGTTGCTCATCACGGTGTCGATCTTGGCGTTTTCAACGGTCTTGAGCTGGATCGGCATATCAGCGACTGCTGGGTCCAGTTCATCGATGTTGGCCGAGCCGGCGATGAAGTTGCCTTCCATCATCAGCAGGCAGTAGATCGCTTCGTGAACGCCGGCGGCGCCCAGGGAGTGACCCGACAGGCTCTTGGTAGAGCTGATGGCCGGGGCCTTGTCGCCGAATACCGCACGCACGCCTTCCATTTCCTTGGCGTCGCCGACCGGAGTCGAGGTGCCGTGGGTGTTCAGGTAGTCGATTGGGGTATCCACGGTGGACATTGCCATCTGCATGCAGCGGATGGCGCCTTCACCGCTTGGCGCAACCATGTCGTAGCCGTCGGAAGTGGCGCCGTAGCCGACGATTTCCGCGTAGATCTTCGCGCCACGGGCCAGAGCGTGTTCCAGCTCCTCGACCACCACCATGCCGCCGCCGCCTGCGATGACGAAACCGTCACGCTTGGCGTCGTAGGCGCGGGAGGCCTTTTCCGGGGTTTCGTTGTATTGGGTGGACAGTGCGCCCATGGCATCGAACAGGAACGACTGGCTCCAATGCTCTTCTTCACCACCGCCGGCGAACACGATGTCCTGCTTGCCCAACTGGATCTGCTCGACCGCAGTACCGATGCAGTGAGCACTGGTTGCGCAAGCGGAGGAGATCGAGTAGTTCACGCCCTTGATGGCAAATGGCGTGGCCAGGCAGGCCGAAACGGTGCTGCCCATGGTCCGTGTGACACGGTACGGGCCAACGCGCTTCACGCCTTTTTCGCGCAGGATGTCCAGCGCTTCCATCTGGTTCAGGGTCGATGCGCCGCCGGAACCTGCGATCAGGCCGGTGCGTACGTTGGAAACCTGGTCTTCGCTCAGGCCGGAGTCGGCGATGGCGTCTTTCATGGCCAGGTAGGCGTAGGCGGCAGCGTGGCCGACGAAGCGATAGATCTTGCGATCGATCAGTTCTTCGAGGGGCAGGTCAATGGAGCCGGAAACCTGGCTACGCAGACCCATTTCGGCATATTCCGGGTTGAAGCGGATGCCAGGGCGACTTGCACGCAGGTTAGCGGTGACGGTCTCTTTGTCATTGCCCAGGCAAGAAACGATGCCCAGACCAGTGATAACGACGCGGCGCATGCGGATAACCCTTAAAAGTTGTCAGTGGAAGTGAATACGCCGACCCGAAGGCCTTCGGCAGTATAGATCTCGCGACCGTCGACGCTCACCGAACCATCGGCGATGGCCAGGTTCAGCTTGCCCTTGAGGACGCGCTTGATTTGAATGTTGTAGGTGACTTTCTTGGCGGTCGGCAGGACCTGGCCAAAGAACTTCACTTCGCCCGAACCCAGGGCGCGACCGCGGCCCGGCAGACCCTGCCAGCCAAGGAAGAAGCCGACCAGCTGCCACATGGCGTCGAGGCCCAGGCAGCCTGGCATTACAGGATCGCCTTCGAAATGGCAGGCGAAGAACCACAGGTCCGGGGTGATATCCAGCTCGGCGACCAATTCACCTTTGCCGTACTTGCCACCCTCTTCGCTGATATGGGTGATGCGATCCACCATCAGCATGTTCGGGGCGGGCAGTTGCGCGTTACCTGGGCCGAACAGCTCACCGCGACTGCAGCGCAGCAGGTCTTCCCGGGTAAAGGCGTTTTGTTTGGTCATGCGAGCTCCTCAATAATCCCATGCGGCAGGGTAGGGTAGATCTTCCCGAACCGACTGAAGCGTTACGCTTCATACCGGCAGCCTACACATAGACTATTGCGTTGTAGTGAAAGTCACAGCGGCAAGGCACTGAATGTACACTTGTTCACTGAAATTTTAAACCGGGCCTGTTTATCGGTCCGTTTGGGTGCCTAAGACTGCCGCACTTTCGTCTTTCACGCCAGTCGGAGTTGGCTGATGGCGCGGCGCTATTGCACCCAGCGCTGCAGAATTTGCTGCAAATCCGTGCGTTTGAATGGCTTGGCCAGGTAATCGTTCATTCCGGCGGCAAGGCACGCTTCGCGGTCGCCCTGCAAGGCGTTGGCGGTCAGGGCGATGATCGGCAGGTCGGCGCAGCCCGGCAGTTGACGGATTTGCCGGGTCGCCTCGTAGCCGTCGACCAACGGCAGTCGGCAGTCCATCAGGATCGCGGTGAAAATCAGGCTCTCGGCACTGCGGATCGCCTCGGCGCCATCGATGGCCAGGCTCACTTCAAAGCCCAGGCTGCGCAGCATGGCTTCGACCACGGTGCGGTTGACCGGGTTGTCTTCCACCAGCAGCACATGGCGGCCATCACCGGCACTGTTTTTACCTTCGCTGTCATGGGCAATCTTCGGCAGGTATTGCTGGTCGATGGCCAACGGGATTTCCAGGGTAAACACCGAACCACGGCCTTCTTCGCTCTGCGCACGCAAGGTGCCGCCCATGCGTTCGGCCAGGGTGCGGGCGATCGGCAGGCCCAGGCCGGTGCCGCCGTAACGTCTTGAAATGGAACTGTCGGCCTGCTGGAACGCATCGAACATCAGCTCCAGGCGCTCGGCCGAAATTCCGATGCCGCTGTCGCGCACAGTGCAGGTAAACCACAACAGCTCGTGATCGAGGACCTGCCACTGGGGCTCGATCGTCACCGTGCCGTGTTCGGTGAATTTCAGTGCGTTGCCGATCAGGTTCACCAGGATCTGCCGGATTCGCGTCGGATCGCCCTGTACCTGCAGCGCGTCGATCCCCGCCGGAATCGGCAGCTCCAAGGTCAGCCCGCGTTGCTGGGCGCTGTGCTGGAAGGACTGGGCGCAGCTGTTGATCAGGTCTGCCAGGTTGAACGGAATATGCTCCAGCTCCAGGGCGGCACGTTCGATACGCGAGAAGTCGAGAATATCGTTGATCACCTTGAGCAGATGTTCGGTGGATTCGGACGCCAGTGCCGCGTACTCGGTCTGCTCCTCGGTCATCTCGGTTGTTTCCAGCAGCTGCAACATGCCCAGCACGCCGTTCATCGGCGTGCGCAGCTCATGGCTCATCATTGCCAGGAAATCCGACTTGGCGTTGTTCGCCCGCTCCGCTTCCTCACGGGTCTGGATCAACTGCGCCATGGCCTGGTGCTGTTCGCGGCTGGCCTGGTTGAGGCCTTCGGCCAGGTTGTTGATATGCCGCGACAGGTCGCCCAATTCCGAGTCATCGACAATCGGCAGCGGCGTTTTGTAGTCGCCTTGCTGGATTGCCTTGACCGCATTGCCCATGGCGCTGATCGGCTGCGACAGGCTCGCCGCCAGACGGCGTGCCAGCAGAAAGGTGAATAGCAGGGCAAACATCGCCAGGATGCCGGCCTTGAGCAGGATTTCCTGCTGGCGCTGGCTGAACGCATCGTTGGACATGCCAACGATCACCCGGCCCAGGTAATCCGCACGCGGCGCCTTGGGTTCGTTGAGGTTGTCCTGGAAAAAGTCATTGCCCAGTTGGATATGCTGCAAGCGGATCGGTGCCTGGAAGACTTTGACCGACAGCGAGCGGTCATGTCTTTCCGACGGCTGCTCGACGTACACCAGGATGTTTTCGGCACTGTCCTGGATCTCCAGGAAACGCACGTGGGGCGTGGCCAGTGTCGCGCGCAACAGGCTTTCCAGCACATCGTTGTTGCCGGAAATCACCCCGTACTCAGTGGCAGGTGCCAACTGGTTGGCGATCAATTGGCCGGTGTGGTCGAGTTCCTGGCGCAGGTCCTGGATCCGCACGAAGGTAAAGAAACTGATCAACAGCAACGTCAGCAACAGCGCCGGGCCCAGGGTGATGAGTTGGGTGCGGGTGTTGATGTCCCAACGACGGCGTAAGGTCATGGGCGTTTTTCTCCTGCGGCCAGCCGGGCGGCGACGTCGCGTTCATCGACCTCTTCGAGCCCCAGCGAACGTGCGACTTGCGGGTTGCCCGCGACTTTGAAATGTTCCGGGTACAGCGTGCGCGGCCAGGTGGCCGGTGGCTGGTCGAGCAGGCGGTCGAGCACCGCCAGCCAATCGGCCTGATCGCTGTAGGTACTGGCCAGGCTGCCAGCGCGGACAAACCCGGCGTTGGGCCCCACCAGCGGCAATTGCCGGGCGTAGCTGCTCAACAGCAGGTTCTTCACGGTTTTCGGGTTGTACAGCTGCGGGTCATCAAGGCCGAGCAGCACGTCGCTGCTCTTGAACAGGTTTTGCAGCGGGCGACTGTCGTTGGTGTTGTCCCACAGCTGTGGCACCACCTCCAGGCCCATGGACTTGGCGTACTCGCGCACCTCTTGCAGCAGGAATTCGCTGTCGGCGGCGTAGAGCACGCCGATGCGCCGGGCCTGGGGCAGGATGTGGGTGATCAGGCGCAATTGGCGCGCTAGCGGCGGGTCGCTCCAGAGCAGGCTGATCCGGGCCGGAAGGTGGTTGCCCAGGCGTTGCCGGGCTTGCAGGCGGCTAATGCGCAGCACCAGGGTCGGAGGGCCCAGGCTGTCTTGCAGGCGCCAGTCGAGGCCGGCCAGGTCCAGCAGGATCAGGTGCGTGGCGGCAGGCAGGCGGCTCGGCGCGGGCAGGTCCTTGAGCGGGGTGAAGGTCACGCGGTCTTCCGGGCGCTCTTTGGCCAGGGCGTTGACGAAGGCCTGCACGCCGGCACCGTCTTCGGCGGCGGTGAGCAGGATGTCGGCACTCCACGCTGGCGTGCTCGGCAACAGGCACACCAGCAGCAGGGCGCGCCGCCAAAGCCTGAGTATTGAGAGGAGGGTCATCCTTGACTGTGCGCCCATGTCAGAACTCTAACTCGGCGCTGAAGTAGAGCACGTGGCGGTGGTCGTAATTGTTGTCGGCCCAGGTGGTGGGCTGGTTATCGAGGCGTTGTTGCAACATGCCGGCCAGCTCCACGTTGGCTTTGCCCAGGGCAATGCGCTTGGCCACCCGCAGGTCGACCCGTTCGAAGCGATATTGATTGAGTGCGTCGTCGCCATAGTAGAACAGCGCGCTGGACCAACCCTGGCCCCATTCCCGCAGCCAGCCGGCCGAACCGCTGTTACGCGCGGTCTGGGCTTTGTCCCGGGGGTTGCTGGTGGTGGCGTCGACGTAAGCATAGGTCAGCCGCAGGCGGTCGGCGCTGCTCATGCGCCAGTCGAACTGCGATTCGGCACCGGTAAACCGCGAACTGTTGGCGTTGCTGGCGATGTACTGGTTGTTGCGCAGCGGCGAGCTGATCATCTCGGTGATCTCGTCGTAGAACAGCTTCACGTCGAGGTTCAGCCCGAGGTCGGCGAAGAAGCCGTTGTAGCCCAGTTCCCGCGAGCGCATCAGCTCTTTGTCGAGGTTGCCCGGGCCGCGTGTCACCACGAAGTACTGGCCGGAATTCTGCCCGTAGGTCGGCGAACTGAGGTTGGTGACGCGGTAGCTCCAGTTGACGTTGTTTTCGAACATGTCCGGCGAACGGATCGCCTCGGAGTACACCGCACGCAGGCCGTGGCGCGGGTTGATCAGGTAGTTGACCGCCACCCGTGGCGTCAGCGAGCTGCCACTGAGGTGGGTGTCTTCGAACATCGCGCCGCCCTGCAACAACCAGTGTTCGCTGGCGCGCCACTCCAACTGGCCGAACAGGCGCCAGGTGGTGTCGTCCAGGGTGCCGTTGAAGTAGGTGTCGGAGTCGGCGCGGTCATAGCGATAATTCACACCGCTGACCAGGCGCAGGCTGTCGGACAGGCTCAGGGTGTCCTGGATCTCCAGGTCGTAGCGGTTTTCACGGGTACTCTGGTTGATGTCGCCGCACACGCTCTGGCTGGCACCGTTGCGCCACTGGTCCAGGACCTGGTTACCCAGTGCTTGCTCGTCGGCGCTGCCGGGCGGCGCGACACCCTGGCTGTAGCTGTCCATGTGCCGTGCCAGTTGCTCGGCATAATTGGGATTGAGTTGCCACAGGCGCGTCAGTTCCGGGCTGAACGAGACCTTGGCGTCGCAGGCCTTCCAGATCTGCCGGCGATCCCACTGCTGGGCGGAGCCCTGGATATACAGGCTGTGCTCGGGATTGAAATCGAAGTTCCAGCGCAGGGAGCCGGCGTAGTCCTTGGCGGTGACGTCCGAATTGTCGCCACCTTCGGTAATCCCCGCGAAGACCGGCATGTAGGTGTAGGGCCGCTGGTTGGTCCCTTCCTTGGCATTCAGCTGCCAGTCGATGCTTTGTTGCGCGTTCAACGTCTGGCTCACGGCCAGGCTGAAGCGGTTGAGACGGCGACTGTCACGGCGGTCGGCGCCGGCGGCATCGCTGTCAAAGCCGTCGTCCTGTTGCCCCGACAGCGACAGGCGCAAGTCGCCAGTGTCCCAGCGCACGCCCTGGCTGGCGTAGAAGTCGTTGATCCCGCGTTCGCCACGGATGACCTTGACCCGCGTGCCCTGGCTGTTGGCCGGCGAGCGAGTGAGGATATTGACTACCGCCATCAGCGCGTTGGCGCCGTAACTCACGGTATTGGGGCCGCGGAATACTTCGATGCGCTCGATGTCTTCCATGGCCACTGGAATGTCGCTCCAGTCCACGGTCGCCAGGCCTGCGCGGTACACCGAGCGTCCGTCGATCAACACCTGCATGCGTCGCGCATCGCTGGCGCTGGTGCCGTGGTAGTTCACCGCCGCCTGGTTGCCGGTGGTGTAGCCGACCATCATCCCCGGCACCAGGCGCAGCAGCTCGCTGATGTCCCGCGCGCCGCTGGCCTTGATCAACTCGCTGTCGATCACGGTCATGCTGCCCGGCACGGCCGCCGCCGATTGCTTCAGGCGCGTCGCGGTCAGGACCTGCGGCAACGGCTGGTTGTCGAGGAACAGATCGTCGGCCATGGCCGCGCCGCTGCACAGCAGCAGCCACAACACTGATGAACGGGGAGGAGGGCCCAAATACACGGAACGGCCTTGATAATGACGGATAGCCGCCCATGTTAACTGAGGTCGGGCCTTTTGCCAGTCGTAGGACTTGCAATTACTTCACACGGGTGTGGCATTTTCCGACATGTGAACGAATTGACACGGGGGCTGGCCGCAAGCGGGTCGCCCCGTATAATGCGGCCATCGCCATTGGTATGGATTAACGGATTGCATATGACTGAACAGCGCCCTATTGCGGTCCTTGGAGGCGGAAGTTTTGGCACCGCCGTGGCTAACCTGCTGGCGGAGAACGGCCACGTGGTACGCCAGTGGATGCGTGATCCCGAGCAGGCCGAAGCCATCCGGGTGCACCGCGAAAATCCCCGTTACCTTAAAGGCATCAAGATCCACCCGGCGGTCGAGCCGGTGACGGACTTGCTGGCGACACTGACGGACTGCGACCTGTGCTTCGTCGCGCTGCCGTCCAGCGCGTTGCGCACGGTACTGGCGCCCCACGCCGAGCGCCTGGCGGGCAAGCTGCTGGTCAGCCTGACCAAGGGCATCGAGGCGCAGACCTTCATGCTGATGAGCGAAATCCTCGCCGAGATCGCTCCCCAGGCGCGTATTGGCGTGCTGTCCGGGCCGAACCTGGCGCGGGAAGTCGCCGAACACGCGCTGACCGCCACGGTCATCGCCAGTGAAGACGAAGAGCTGTGCGAGCGCGTGCAGGCGGTGTTGCACGGGCGTACCTTCCGCGTCTACGCCAGTGGCGACCGGTTTGGCGTCGAGTTGGGCGGTGCGTTGAAAAACGTCTACGCGATCATCGCCGGCATGGCGGTGGCGCTGGGCATGGGCGAAAACACCAAGAGCATGCTGATCACCCGCGCCCTGGCCGAGATGACCCGCTTTGCGGTCAACCAGGGCGCCAACCCGATGACCTTTCTCGGGCTGGCGGGCGTGGGCGACTTGATCGTCACCTGCTCGTCGCCGAAAAGCCGCAACTACCAAGTCGGTTTCGCCCTGGGCCAGGGCTTGAGCCTGGAAGACGCGGTGACGCGCCTGGGTGAAGTGGCCGAAGGCGTCAACACCCTCAAGGTCCTCAAGGCCAAGGCCCAGGAAGTCGGGGTGTACATGCCGTTGGTTGCCGGGTTGCATGCGATCCTGTTTGAAGGGCGCACCTTGAACCAGGTGATCGAGTTGTTGATGCGCGCCGAACCGAAAACCGATGTCGACTTTATTTCCACCAGTGGTTTCAACTGAGGAACGCGTCATGAACGATCCGAAAGCAGCGCCCAAGTACGAATCCATTGTCCTGCGCATCCTGTGGATGCTGGTGTTTGCCCTGGTGTGGCAAGTCGCGCAGTTCCTGATCGGCGCGTTGGTGGTGGTGCAGTTGATCTACCGCTTGATCTACGGCGCGCCCAACCTGGGCCTGATGAACTTTGGCGATAGCCTCAGCCAGTTCCTTGCGCAGATCGGCCGTTTCGGCAGCTTCCATACCGAGCAAAAGCCCTGGCCGTTCGCCGATTGGCCAACCCCGCGCGCACCCGAGGGCGAAGCCGCCCACAGCGTGCCGCCGGCACCGCACCCGGTGCGTGATGAAGAGCCGAAACTGTGAAGCTGTGGATTCTGCGCCACGGTGAAGCCGAAGGGCACGCCCGCACGGATGCCGAGCGCAATCTCACCGAGCACGGTCGCGGCGAAGTGTTGCGCAGCGCCGCGCACCTGATCGGCCAACCCATCAGCGCAATCATCGCCAGCCCCTATGTGCGGGCGCAGCAGACCGCGCAGCTGGTGCGCCAGGCGCTCGGCTTTGAGCCACAGATCCGTACGGTGCCGTGGCTGACCCCAGAGGGTAATCCGTTGCAGGTGCTGGAACACCTCGACACGGATGACAATGTGCTGCTGGTCAGCCACCAGCCGTTGGTGGGCAGCCTGATCAGCTTTTTGCAACACGGCCATCAGCGCCAGCCGCAACCGATGCACACCGCAAGCCTCGCGGAACTGGAAGGGGATTTTCCGCTGGCGGGGCTGATGAGCCTGGTCAGCGTCAAGAATCCGTAGGATGGATCGCTGCTTTGTGTGTGATATATAGTCAACCAAGCAAGTGCTTGGTTGGCTATGATCGGACCACACAGGAGCGCGTCCCATGCCCGTCGCTTTTCGTTTGCCGTTGCAGGTCTTCTTTGAACGCGAAGCGCGCCATCCGCGCCAGACTTTCCTGGTGCAGCCGGTCGGCGGCGGCGAAGTGCAACGCCTGTCCTGGGCCGAGGTGGGCCATCAGGCCCGTTGCGCCGCGCACTGGCTGCGCGCCCGAGAGTTGCCCCACGGTTCGCACATTGCCCTGATCTCGAAAAACTGCGCGCACTGGATCATTGCCGACCTGGCGATCTGGATGGCCGGGCACGTCTGCGTCCCCCTTTACCCCAACCTCACCGCCGATTCCGTCGCCCATGTGCTGACGCACTCCGAGGCAGCGCTGGCGTTTATCGGCAAGCTGGACGACTGGCCCGCGATGGCACCGGGCGTGCCGAAGGGGGTGCCGACCATCAGCCTGCCGCTATGCCCGCTGGGCGCTTTCGATTTCCGCTGGGCCGACTTGCAGGCCTGCTCGCCGATCCAGGATAACCCCACGCCTGCGGCGTCGGACCTCGCGACCATCATCTATACCTCCGGCACCACCGGCTTGCCCAAGGGTGTGATGCACAGCTTCGGCGCCCTGGGGTTCGCGGCCACGCGCGGCACTGAATTATTTGGGCTGGGGGAGGGCGACCGCTTGTTATCGTACTTGCCGCTGTGCCATGTGGCCGAACGGATGTTTGTGGAAATGGCGGCCATCTATACCGGGCAAACAGTATTTTTCGCGCAAAGCCTTGATACGTTTCTGACTGACCTGCGCCGGGCGCGGCCGACGGCGTTGTTTGGCGTGCCACGTATCTGGACCAAATTCCAGCTGGGCGTCTACGCCAAGATCCCGCAAAAACGCCTCGACTTGCTGTTGCGCCTGCCATTTATCGGTAAGCGCATCGGCCATAAAGTGCTGGCAGGCCTCGGCCTGGATCAGTTGCGCATTGCCCTGTCCGGTGCGGCGCCCGTGCCCGAAGCGCTGCTGCGCTGGTATCAGCGCCTGGGCCTGGATGTGCTGGAGGTGTACGGCATGACCGAGAGCTGCGGCTACTCCCATGTGTGTCGTCCCGGCCAGCAGACAATCGGCTGGATCGGCCTGCCGTGCCCTGGGGTTGAAGTGCGCATCGACGCCTCGGGCGAAGTGCAGGTGCGCAGTGGCGCGACCATGCTCGGCTATTTCAAGGACCCCGAGAAAACCGCCGAGACCCTCACTGCCGACGGCTTTCTGCGTACCGGCGACAAGGGCGAGCAGGATGCCGACGGCCGCCTGCGCCTGACCGGGCGGCTCAAGGAAATCTTCAAGACCAGCAAAGGCAAATATGTGGCACCGGCGCCGATTGAAAACCGCCTGGCCGAACACGCGCACATCGAGCAGGTGTGCGTGGTCGGCGATGGCCTGGGCGCTCCGATAGGCTTGTGCGTGCTGTCGACGCTGGACCTCGACCGGCAAACCCTGCGCGCCAGCCTGGAGCGCTGGTTGGAACAGGTCAACCAGGCGCTGGATAAACATGAGCGCCTGGGCCAGTTGGTGGTGGTCAAGGACAGCTGGGCAGTGGAGAACGGGTTCCTGACGCCGACCCTGAAGATCAAGCGCAACGTGATCGAATCGACTTACGGTGCACATTTGCAAACCTGGAGCGAGCGTTCCGAATCGGTTCTGTGGCAGGATTAGGCTCATCATAAAACAGACAAGGACTACTCCCATGGGCTTGTGGCGCACCCAACCGAACATCGAACAACTCAACGCGATCCAGAAAAACACCATCGGTGAACTGCTGGATATTCGCTTCGAAAGCTTCGACGACGAATCCCTGACGGCCAGCATGGTGGTCGACCCGCGCACCCATCAGCCCTATGGCCTGCTGCACGGTGGCGCCTCGGTGGTACTGGCGGAAAGCGTCGGCTCCATGGCGGCCTACCTGTGCATCGATGCCAGCAAGTTCTATTGCGTGGGCCTGGAGGTCAACGCCAACCACCTGCGCGGTGTGCGCAACGGGCGGGTCACGGCGGTGGCGCGAGCGATCCACATCGGGCGTACCACCCAGGTATGGGACATCCGCTTGACCAATGATGAAGGCAAAACCAGCTGCGTCTCGCGCCTGACCATGGCCGTGGTGCCCCTGGGCGAGCAGCCGCCGGCGCGATAGGCGTGGCGTGAGTGTCATCATTCCTGGCAGTTACAGTCATTGCTGTTGTGGCCGGGCGTGGTGACAATCGATTTCTGTTCAGTCAGATGGATCCGGTATGTCGCAGCACGTGTTTTTTGCCCACGCCAATGGTTTCCCTTCGGCTACGTACGGCAAGTTGTTTGCCGCTCTGGCCCCGGAGTATGCGGTGGCGCATTTGCCGCAGCACGGTCACGACCCCAGGTTTCCGGTGGACGATAACTGGCAGAACCTGGTGGACGAATTGATCCATCATCTGGAGCAACAGCCGGAGCCGGTATGGGGCGTGGGTCATTCCCTCGGCGGTGTATTGCACCTGCACGCGGCCATGCGTTGCCCGCAGCTGTATCGCGGTGTGGTGATGCTCGACTCGCCAGTGCTGACCCGCGCCGACCGCTGGGTGATCCGCGCGGCCAAGCGTTTTGGCTTCATCGACCGCCTGACCCCGGCCGGGCGCACCTTGGGCCGGCGAGAAGAGTTCCACGACCTGGACAGCGCACGCAGCTACTTCGCGGGCAAGACCCTGTTTCGCGGTTTTGATCCGGAATGTTTCGACGCGTACCTGCAACACGGCTTGCAGCAAGTGGGCGATCGCCTGCGTTTGCGCTTCGACCCGGCCACCGAAATCAGCATCTACCGCGGTGTGCCCCACACCAGCCCCGGCCAGGTCCGCCAGTTGAAAGTGCCGCTGGCAGTGGTGCGTGGGCGCCAGAGCCGCGTGGTGATGCGTCACCACGCCAGCGGCGTCGACCGCATGCCCATGGGCGAAATGCTCACCATGCCCGGCGGCCATATGTTCCCGCTGGAACGTCCCCAGGACACTGCGACCTTGATCAAGAACCTGTTCGCCCGCTGGCAGGCTCGCGAGCGCAGTTGCGCATGAGTACGCCGGTCGAGGAAGTGCGCCTGAGCCTGTCCCATATCGAGTTGGCGGCTCACTTGTTTGGTCCCGAAGACGGCTTGCCGGTGATCGCCCTGCATGGCTGGCTGGACAACGCCAACAGCTTTGCACGGTTGGCGCCGCAGTTGCAGGGCTTGCGCATCGTGGCGTTGGACATGGCCGGGCATGGGCATTCGGCGCATCGTCCTGCCGGGGCCGGTTATGCCTTGTGGGATTACGTCCACGATGTGCTGCAAGTCGCCGAACAATTGGGCTGGAAACGTTTTGCATTACTTGGCCACTCCCTCGGCGCCATCGTCTCCCTGGTGCTGGCCGGCGCGCTGCCTGAGCGCGTGACGCATCTGGGATTGATCGACGGCGTGATCCCGCCGACCGCCAGTGGCGAGCACGCCGCCGAGCGCCTGGGCATGGCGCTGCTGGCGCAAATGAACCTGCAGGACAAGCGCAAGCCGGTCTACGGCAGCCTGGATCGCGCTGTGGAAGCGCGCATGAAAGGCGTGGTCGCCGTCAGCCGTGAAGCCGCCGAACTGCTGGCCCAGCGCGGTTTGATGCCGGTGCCGGGCGGTTACACCTGGCGCACCGATAGCCGCCTGACCCTGGCCTCGCCGATGCGCCTGACGGATGAACAAGCCATGTCTTTCGTGCGGCGGGTGGCGTGCCCTACGCAGTTGGTGGTGGCTGCCGACGGCATGCTGGCGAAACATCCGGAATTGCTTTCCCAGCTACCCTTCACCGTAACCACACTGCCGGGCGGCCATCATTTGCACCTGAATGACGCGCCCGGCGCCGCTCTTGTTGCAGACTGTTTCAATCGGTTCTTCTCCACGCCTTGACTTGGCGGGGTCAACTGCCGAGGCTGGGCGGATTGAAAGGGAGTCAACCATGAACCATCTCAACACTGCTATGACCTCCGTTGGCCACGGCTCGTTGATCCTATGAGCGTGCGCAACGGCTGTATCCGTATCCTCGGGCTGAGCCTGCTCAGCCCATTGGTATTCGCCGCCGACGTGCCGGGAAGCCAGGACCTGCCCACCGTAGCCCGTCAAATCGATGCACAGATCGTCGATTACCGCCCCGCCGAAGAAAAGGAGCGTATCTACCCCATGGGCGCGATCCGCAAGATCAGCGGCCAGTTGCGCTACGAAGGCCAGGCCACCGCACGCGGCCAAGCCACCGCGATTACCTATGAATTGCCTGCCGAGCACAGCTCCAGCGCCGCGTTTACCGCGACCCGCGAAGCGTTGCAGGCGAAGGGCGCGCAGCTGTTGTTCTGGTGCCAGGCCCGCGATTGCGGCGAAAGCAGCCTGTGGGCCAATGAAGTGTTCGGCAACGCCAAGCTGGTGGGTGCTGATGGCCAGCAGGAATACCTGCTCCTGCGTCTGGCCGCCCCGCAAGACAATGCCCTGATCGCCTTGTACGGCATTACCCGTGGCAACCGGCGTGCCTACCTGCATGTGGAGCAACTGGACGCCAGCGCGCCACTGGGCGTCCTGCTGCCCACGTCGGCCACCTTGCTGCGTGAACTGAAAAGCACCGGCGAGCTGGACTTCCCGGCCTTGGGCGCCGAGCCCGACCCCACCTGGCTGACCCTGATTTCCCGCGGACTCAACCTCGACACCACGTTGCGTGTGAGTTTGACCGGGCCCACGGCCGAAGCCTGGCGCCAGGGCCTGATCGACAGCGGCGTACGCGCCGCGCGCCTGGAATCCGGCACCGGCGCTGCCAAGGGCCTGCACCTGCATCTGATACGCTAGGCGTTCCCCGGCGAACGGCCCCGCGCCGTTCGCCTAAGCTGTCTTCCTAACGCCTTTTTCTAGAGATACCCCATGCTCAATAACGATCGCCTGCTGGTGCAAATCCTGCTGCTGGTGCTGTTTGGTGCCAGCTTCTGGGTCATGGCGCCGTTCTGGTCGGCGCTGTTCTGGGGCGCGGTGCTGGCGTTTGCCAGCTGGCCGCTGATGCGCTTGCTGACCCGCGTGCTGGGTGGCCGCGAATCCCTGGCCGCCGGCATCCTGACCCTGGGCTGGATGCTGCTGGTGGCGGTGCCGCTGGTGTGGCTGGGGTTCAACCTGGCGGATCATGTGCGCGATGCCGTGGCGCTGATCAAGGATATTCAGGTCGATGGCCTGCCCGAGGCGCCGACCTGGCTGGGCTCGATTCCCTTTGTCGGTGAGCGGCTGGTAGCGATGTGGAACAGCATCGACCAGCAGGGCGCCGCGTTGATGGTCACGCTCAAACCCTACCTGGGCCAGGTCGGCAACTGGTTGCTGGCGCGAAGTGCACAGATTGGCGGTGGCATCCTGGAGCTGACCCTGAGCCTGGTGTTCGTGTTCTTTTTCTACCGTGACGGGCCGCGCCTGGCGATGTTCGTGCACCGTTTGCTGGAGCGCCTGATCGGCGAGCGTGCGGGCTATTACATCGAACTGGTGGCAGGCACCGTGCAGCGGGTGGTCAACGGCGTGATCGGTACCGCCGCCGCCCAGGCCCTGCTGGCGCTGATTGGCTTCCTGATCGCCGGGGTCCCGGGCGCGCTGGTATTGGGCATCGTCACCTTCCTGCTCAGCCTGATCCCCATGGGGCCGCCGCTGGTGTGGATCCCGGCCACGGCCTGGCTGGCGTGGAAGGGCGACTACACCTATGCGGTGTTTCTGGGGGTGTGGGGTACGTTCATCATCAGCGGCGTGGACAACGTGCTCAAGCCGTACCTGATCAGCCGAGGTGGCAACCTGCCGTTGGTGATCGTGCTGCTTGGGGTGTTCGGCGGCCTGATTGCGTTTGGGTTTATCGGATTGTTTATCGGCCCGACGTTTTTGGCGGTGGCGTATAGCTTGCTGATGGATTGGAGTGCGACCCAGGCCCAAAGCCGCCGGGAAGACAAGCCTCTGTAACCTAGCGAGTGCAGATCAGTGTGGGAGCGGGCTTGTGTGGGAGCGGGCTTGCTCGCGAAGGCGGTGGTTCAGTCACCAGATGTGTTGACTGGCACGCTGCTTTCGCGAGCAAGCCCGCTCCCACATTATTGGCCTGCGCCAGCCTGCTAGGTCCGTGGTAGCCACATCACTGCGGTTAACCCGCCCCCTGGAGTTTCCTCCAGGCTCAGGCGCCCGCCCAGGCGCTCCGCCGCATCCCTGGAAATCGTCATGCCCAGGCCGACCCCGCCGGAGTTGCGGTTGCGCGAGCCTTCCAGGCGATAGAACGCCTCGAACACTGTCTCACGCTGATCGGCGGCAATCCCCGGGCCGTGGTCGATCACGCGGATGATCAGGGCCTCGCGGCTGTCCTCCAGTTCCACCCGCGCCGTGCCGGCGTAGCGCAACGCGTTGTCGATCAGGTTGTTGAGGCACGAGCGCAAGGCCATCGGCTGCACCTGCAACGGCACGCAGGTGCCGGCGAATTGCACGTCGCAGCCCTGGTCCTGGGCGTTCTCGCTCATGGACTCGACCAGTGCCTGCACGTCGAGCCAATGCCGGGTCTCGCTGGTGCGTTGCTCGTGCAGGTAGCTCAGGGTCGCGTCGAGCATGCCGATCATGTCGTTGAGGTCCTGGCGCATCTGGCCCTGCAACTTGGGGTCTTCAATCTGCTCCAGGCGCAGCTTGAGGCGCGACAGCGGCGTGCGCAGGTCATGGGACACGGCGCCGAGCATGCGCGCACGTTGGCTGACCTGTTCGCGGATACGCCGTTGCATCAGGTTGAAGGTCGATGCCGCTTGTTTCGCTTCACGTGGCCCGGACTCGTCGAGGGGCGGGCTGTCGAGGTCCAGACTCAGGCGCTCGGCCGCTTCGCTCAGGCGCTGGATCGGCCGGCTCAGCAGCTTGGCGCCGTACCAGGCGGCAATGATCAGTGAGATGAACTGGAACGTCAGCGGCACCACCGGGCCGCCAAACCAGGGGCGGCGATGTTCCTTGTTCAGCGGCACCATGCGGCCGTCCGGCTGTTCGACAAAGGTCTCCTGGGGCGGCGGCGGTGGCGGGCCGTAGTGGCGGAACCAGGCGATCGCCAACACGTGGGCCAGGATGATCGCCACCAGCAATACGCCGAACAGTCGCCCAAACAGCGTATTGAAGGGGGCGCGCATCAACCGATGTCCCGCGCGTCGAACAGGTAACCCTCGCCGCGCACGGTCTTGATCAACTGCGGTGCTTTTGGGTCATCGCCCAGTTTCTGGCGCAGGCGCGAGACCAGCAAGTCGATGCTGCGGTCGAAGGCTTCGATGGAGCGGCCACGGGCAGCGTCCAGCAGTTGCTCGCGGCTCAACACCCGGCGCGGGCGTTCGATAAATACCCACAACAGGCGGAATTCGGCGTTGGACAGCGGCACCACCAGGCCATCGTCGGCCACCAGTTGGCGCAGCACGCTGTTCAGGCGCCAGTTGTCGAAGCGGATGTTGGCGCGTTGTTCGGTGCGGTCATCGCGCACCCGACGCAGGATGGTCTGGATGCGCGCGACCAGTTCGCGCGGTTCGAACGGCTTGGACATGTAGTCGTCGGCGCCCAGCTCCAGGCCGATGATGCGGTCGGTGGGTTCGCAGCGGGCGGTGAGCATCAGGATCGGGATGTCCGATTCCGCACGCAGCCAACGGCACAACGACAGGCCGTCTTCGCCCGGCAGCATCAGGTCGAGCACCACCACATCAAAGGTTTCGGCCTGCATCGCCACGCGCATGGCCGCGCCGTCGGTCACGCCGGTGGCGAGGATATTGAAGCGTGCCAGGTAGTCGATCAGCAGTTCGCGGATCGGCACATCGTCGTCGACAATCAGCGCACGGGTGTTCCAGCGCTTGTCATCGGCGGTCACCGCGCCTTTGTGCTCGTCATTCGTAGAGACGGGAGAGGTATGCATAGTGCGATCATCTGCCTGGTCGTTGCGGTCAGCATAGGCGCCCAGCCCCATGGCTGGAAGTGCTGGTCGGTGGGTCGTGCGGGCGAGGCTAGTCGTGGGGCGTGTTGCAGGCATGTCGTGAATGTATCAGCTTTGAAATAATTGGCTGAAATGCCCGTTGCCATGCGCTCTGTCAGTATTTACCGATCATCGGATCCCGCAACGGCGCCGCTTGCGCTACAATCCGCGCCGATTTCGACTTGCCTGAGAGCCCATTCCAATGTCCGTCTGCCAGACTCCTATCATCGTCGCCCTGGATTACCCCACTCGTGACGCCGCACTGAAGCTGGCTGACCAGTTGGACCCGAAGCTTTGCCGGGTCAAGGTCGGCAAGGAACTGTTCACCAGCTGCGCCGCAGAAATTGTCGGCACCCTGCGTGACAAAGGCTTCGAAGTGTTCCTCGACCTGAAATTCCACGACATCCCCAACACCACCGCCATGGCCGTGAAAGCCGCGGCCGAGATGGGCGTGTGGATGGTCAATGTGCACTGTTCCGGCGGCCTGCGCATGATGACCGCGTGCCGCGAAGTGCTGGAGCAGCGCAGCGGCCCCAAACCGTTGTTGATCGGTGTGACCGTGCTGACCAGCATGGAACGCGAAGACCTGGCCGGCATCGGCCTGGACATCGAGCCCCAGGAGCAGGTCCTGCGCCTCGCAGCCCTGGCACAGAAAGCCGGCCTTGATGGTTTGGTGTGCTCGGCGCTGGAAGCCCAGGCACTGAAGACCGCACACCCGTCGTTGCAACTGGTGACCCCGGGGATTCGTCCGGCGGGCAGCGCCCAGGACGACCAGCGTCGCATCCTGACTCCGCGCCAGGCGTTGGATGCCGGTTCCGACTATCTGGTGATCGGCCGTCCGATCAGCCAGGCGGCCGATCCGGCCAAGGCGTTGGCGGCAGTCGTCGCTGAGATCGCCTGACCATCACCGATCTAAACGGTAGGAGCGGGCTTGTGTGGGAGCTGGCTTGCCTGCGATAGCATCACCTCGGGTTGACTGATACACCGAGGCGCTTGCATCGCGGCAAGCCCGACTCCCACACGGTCTATGCTCACGTTTACCGCGTGGCGCCTCAGTTAACCTTCAGCACCAACTTCCCAAAATTCTCGCCGTTGAACAGCTTCATCAGCGTCTCCGGGAACGTCTCCAGCCCTTCCACAATATCCTCCTTGCTCTTGAGCTTGCCCTGGGCCATCCAGCCGCCCATCTCTTGCCCGGCGGCGGCAAAGTTGGCCGCGTGGTCCATCACCACAAAACCCTCCATGCGCGCGCGATTGACCAGCAGTGACAGATAGTTGGCCGGGCCTTTCACCGCTTCCTTGTTGTTGTATTGGCTGATCGCACCGCAAATCACCACCCGGGCCTTGAGCGCCAGGCGGCTGAGCACCGCGTCTAGAATGTCGCCGCCGACGTTATCGAAATACACATCCACGCCCTTGGGGCACTCGCGCTTGAGCGCGGCGGGTACGTCTTCGTGTTTGTAGTCGATGGCGGCGTCGAAGCCCAGTTCATCCACCAGGAACTTGCACTTGTCGGCCCCCCCGGCAATGCCCACCACGCGGCAGCCTTTGATCTTGGCGATCTGCCCGGCAATGCTGCCTACCGCACCGGCTGCGCCGGAGATCACCACCGTTTCGCCCGCCTTGGGTGCGCCGGTATCGAGCAGCGCGAAGTAGGCGGTCATGCCGGTCATGCCCAGGGCCGACAGGTAACGCGGGAGTGGCGCCAGTTTCGGATCGACTTTGTAGAAGCCGCGCGGCTCGCCAAGGAAGTAATCCTGCACGCCCAGGGCGCCGTTCACGTAGTCGCCGACCGCAAACTTCGGGTTGTTCGAGGCAATCACTTTGCCTACGCCGAGCGCACGCATCACTTCACCGATGCCGACCGGGGGGATGTAGGACTTGCCCTCATTCATCCAGCCACGCATGGCCGGGTCGAGGGACAGGTATTCATTGCGCACCAGCACTTGCCCGTCCTGCGGCGTGCCCACCGGGACCTCCTGATACGTAAAGGTGTCCCGCGTGGCGGCACCGACCGGGCGTTTGGCGAGCAGGAATTGGCGGTTGGTCTGGGCAGGCATGGCAAGGACTCTTTTAGAAGTGAGCCTAGATTGATAGACCCGCAACGGCTCCGGAGCAAGGTTCACCGTCGGTGCGAATGCCCCTCGATAGGTCATGTTGATAGTCACGCCGGTGGCTTTATCACTGTGATCCATGCAGCGCCAACCGGCCTTCTGATAGTGCTGACGCGCCCGGCGCCGCGTTGGCTAGACTCGCCGCACGGCAATTTCTAACAAAGGACATCCCCCATGAGCATGACGTTTTCCGGCCAGGTCGCCCTGGTGACTGGCGCCGCTGCCGGTATCGGCCGCGCCACCGCGCTGGCGTTCGCCGCTGAAGGCTTGAAGGTAGTGGTCGCCGACCTGGACGAGGCGGGCGGCGAGGGCACTGTGGCGCTGATCCGGCAGGCCGGCGGTGAGGCGCTGTTTGTGCGCTGCAACGTCACCCTCGAGGCGGATGTGCAGCAACTGATGGCGCAGACGGTTGCCGCTTATGGCCGGCTGGATTACGCGTTCAACAATGCCGGGATCGAGATCGAAAAAGGCAAGCTGGCCGACGGCAGTCTGGATGAGTTCGACGCCATCATGGGCGTCAACGTCAAAGGCGTGTGGTTGTGCATGAAGTATCAGTTGCCGCTGCTGCTGGCCCAGGGCGGCGGGGCAATCGTCAACACCGCGTCGGTGGCCGGTTTGGGGGCGGCGCCGAAGATGAGCATTTATGCGGCGTCCAAGCATGCAGTGATCGGCCTGACCAAATCGGCGGCCATCGAGTATGCGAAAAAGCAGATCCGCGTGAACGCAGTGTGCCCGGCGGTGATCGACACCGATATGTTCCGTCGTGCCTATGAAGCCGACCCGCGCAAGGCGGATTTCGCGGCAGCCATGCACCCGGTCGGGCGTATCGGCAAAGTCGAGGAAATCGCCGCCGCGGTGCTTTACCTGTGCAGCGATGGTGCGGCGTTCACCACCGGCCATGCGCTGGCGGTGGACGGCGGCGCGACCGCCATTTAGGACCTGTAAACGCACCCCAATCGAAAAGGATCGGGGTGCTGTGGGGCGTTTCCATAGCTGGCAAAACGCCGTGCGCTAATATGTATCAGCAGGTAAATAATTCAATAAAATCAATACTTTAATAAAACTTGTAAGCCGGCTGCGCCGAACTTCTGTGCTTAACTCTTGTGGGTTGAATAACAGACAGTGAAGTGAGTGGTTCATGGATTTAGGGATAGATCGACAAGCCCTTGTACCAGTGGTGCAGCAAATCATCAGCGCGGTGGCGGACTGGATTCGCAAGAGCGGGGCAAGCCCTGGCACGCGCCTGCCGTCCATCCGCCAATTGGCCCTCGACAACCTCCTCAGCCAGTCCAGTGTCATCGAGGCCTTCGAGCGCATGGTCGCCCAAGGGCTGCTGGCCTCCAGGCCGGGTTCGGGGTATGTGGTGGCCGAGCCCCCGGCCCATCATGAACAGCACTGGTATGAAGGGGCGGAGCAGGGCTGGGGGGCGTTCACCGACAGCCCCCTGGGCGAATTGAAGCTGGGCTGCGGTTGGTTGCCGGATGCCTGGCGCGAAAGCGATGACATCAGCTACGCCATCCGTGAAGTCAGCCGCACCGACACCGCCGCCGTGTTCAACTACAGCACGCCGTTGGGGCTGCTAGCGCTGCGTGAGCAATTGCTCAAGCACCTGGCCCGCATGCGCGTGGCGACCAGCCTGGACCGCATCCTCACCACCCAGGGCGCCAGCCAGGCCCAGGACCTGTTGATACGTACGCTGCTCAGGGCCGGCGACACGGTGGTGGTCGAGACCCCAGGCTACGGCAACCTGTATCGCCAGTTGGTGTTTCATGGCGTCACACTGCTGGAAGTACCGCGCACCCGAGGCGGGCCGGACCTGTCGGCGTTGGAAGCGTTGCTTGCGGTGCATCGCCCCAAATGCCTGTTCGTCAGCAGCCTGTACCACAACCCCACCGGCACCAGCCTGTGCCTCGCGGTGGCCGAGCGTTTGCTGCAACTGGCCCGGGCCAAGGATTTCCTGATCATTGAAGAAGACGTCTACGGCGACCTGCATCATGCCAGTTGCACACGCCTGGCGGCGCTGCCCCATGATGATCGGGTGATCTATGTCTCGAGCTTTTCCAAGACCTTGAGCAGCGCCTTGCGGGTCGGCTATCTCTGTGCCAGCAGTGCGCTTATCCCGCAATTGGTCAACCTCAAGACCCTGACCGGCATCGGTACGTCGCGTTTCGCCGAGGCGGTGGTGGCGACGCTGTTGGCCAACGGCACCTATCGCAAGTGGGTGCAACGCCTGCGCAAACGCCTGGGCACGCAAATGGCGGCGACCCTGCAAGTGCTAGAGGATGAGGAGTGGCAGGTGTTTGCCGCCCCCGCCGGAGGCATGTTCCTGTGGGCGCGCCCCGGGGTGGAGGATTGTTCGCAGTTGCAGGCCAGCGCACGGCGCCTCGGTGTGTTGCTGTCACCGGGGGCGCTGTTCAGCCCGACGGCAGAGCACAGTGACTGGCTGCGCATCAATGTAGCCTATGCTACTGATCAGCGTGCCGTGGCGTTGCTGCGCGCCATGGGGCCGGCCAGATCGACCTCGACCATTCTGAAAACGACGAGCGTGTAGCTTTTTGCCATTATTCCGGCGCCAACGGCTTGTGTCGGCGGCCCGTGGTTGCGAATCTCGCTACTGGTAAATCGGGCTTGATGGCATCTGCCATTGCTAGAGGACTCAAGTGCAATGATGACGGGCGTGCAACGACGTTTCGCCAACCTCGGTATGGCGAAGAAACTGGGCTTGGGCTTCCTCTTGGTGCTGTTGCTGACGGCAGTGGTCGCGGCGATTGGCGTATGGTCGCTGCAAACCGTGGGGCAGCGTTTTGAAGGCCTCAACAGCATGTCTTCGCTCAACAGTGGCTTGCTCAAGGTGCGTTTGATCGAGCAGGACTACGCACTGCATGCCGACCCCAAGTCCGTCGACGCCTTGCATGAGAGCGTCGACGCCCTGGCGGCCCTGGCGGCCGCTCTCAAGACCCAATCGGCGGCCAATGTGCCGGCGATGACGGACGTCGAGCAGGCCCTGGCCGCCTACCGCAAGGCGTTTGACGAGTTTGTCGAGCTGACCCAGACCAAGGATCTGGCGCTGGAAATGGCCAGTTGGTCGGTGTCCAGCGTGGCGAATAACCTCGATGTGCTGCAGGCCGGCCTGGCGGACGATGGCGCCTATGGCCTCAAGGAGAGCCAGGGCAAGGAGGGCGCAGAGTTTATCGAGCAGGCGGGGCAGGTCAGCCAGGTGTCGCGCTTGATGTTGCAAGCCATGAACGAAGCCCATGTGCGCCTGGACCAGAGCCGCAAGGGCGATGATGACGGCGCCGAGCAAGGCAAGATCGAACAGGCTGACCAGGCCTTGGCGCAGGTCGAACAGTTGAAGACTTCAGTCAAGGACCCTGGCTACCAGACGGTGCTGAACGAAGTCTCCGGGCATATTGCCGCTTTCAGCGAAAAACTCGGTGAGTACACCGGCCTGTTGGCGCAGGAAAAGATCGTCTACAAACAGCTGCATGATCGGGCCGGGGAGGTGGTCAGCCGGGTCAACCAGGCGTATGCCGCCGAAGACCAGTCGATGCAGGAACAATTGAAGAAAAGCACTCTGCTGATCATCGCTTCGTCGGCCCTCGCGCTACTGGTGGGGTTGATTGCAGCGCTGGTGATCACACGCTTGATCGTCGCGCCACTGCGCCGGGTGATCGCGGTGGCGCAGCAGATTGCAGCGGGTGATTTGAGCGGGCGGATGGAGGTCAGCCGGCGTGATGAAATCGGCCAGCTGATGCAGGCGATGCAACAGATGGGCAATGGCCTGAGCGAGATGGTCAGCGGGTTGCAGGCTGGTATCGAACAATTGGCCAGCTCGGCGCATTCGCTGTCCAGCGTCACCGAGCAGACCAATGTCGAGGTCAGCAGCCAGAAGGAAGAAACCGAGCAGGTGGCCACGGCGATGAACCAGATGACCGCCACGGTGCACGACGTGGCGCGCAACGCTGAACAAGCCGCACAGGCCGCGCAGACCGCCGATGACAAGGTCGACAGTGGCCAGCAGGTGGTGCGCCAGAGTCTGCAGCGCATCGAGCAGCTTGCCAGTTCGAGTGCCAGCGCCAGTGCGAGTATCGACAGCCTCAGTGCCGAGATCCAGAACATCGGCACCGTGCTGAGTGTGATCAAGAGCGTGGCCGAGCAGACCAACCTGTTGGCGTTGAACGCCGCTATCGAAGCGGCCCGCGCCGGTGAACAGGGCCGGGGCTTTGCGGTGGTGGCCGATGAGGTGCGGGCGCTGGCCAAGCGCACGCAACAGTCCACCGAAGAGATCGAGCGCCTGGTCAGCACCTTGCGCAACGCCGCGCAGTCTTCGGTGCAGCAGATCCAGCAAAGCGGCGAGTTGGTGAAGCTGGCCGTCAGCGATGCGCTGGAAACCGAAAGCGCCCTGGGCAGCATCGCCACGGCGGTGTCATTGATCCAGCAGATGAACCAGCAGATCGCGGCGGCGGCCGAGGAGCAGAGCTCGGTGGCCGAAGAGATCAACCGTAGCGTCACCAGCATCCGCGCGAGTGCCGACCAATCGGCGTTGAGCATGCAGGGCAATGCCGCGTCGAGCATTCAGTTGGCGCAACTGGGGGCGGAACTCAAAGGCATGGTCGGGCACTTCCGCCTCTGATCGCTGCACAGGTGCAGCGATCAAGGGGCAGGGCGCTCAGGCGTGGTTGGCGAGGAAGGTCAGCAGCGCTTCATTGACGAAATCCGGGTTCTCCAGGGCGCTGATGTGTCCCGCGTCCGGGATCAGGATCAGACCGCAGCCGATCAGCTCGGCCATCTCCCGGGACTCGGCGGGTGGCCGGGGTTTGTCCTGCTCGCCGCACAGCACCAGCGTGGTGTCGGCGTCCAGCCGTGGCAGTTGTTCCAGTACATCCTCGCGACTGAAGATCAGCCGACCCAGGGGCACGATACTGTCCAGCAGGCGCTCGCGGGAAAAGCCTTGCAGCGCTTGGCGAAAACCCTGATACAGCGCTGACTCACGGTCGATGGTCGGACGAAAGAAGATCGGTGCGATCACATCCAGCAACGGCTCGGGAATGGCGCCGGCGTCTTCGATCAGCTTGAACAGCGAGAAGTAATACTGGCGCGTGGCCTCGGGCTCGGCGCCAAGGTGGGTGTCCATCAGCACCAGGCTGTTGACGCGCTCGGGTGCCAGCAATGCCAGGCGGGCGCCCCACATGCCGCCGACCGACAGGCCCACCAGGTTGACCTGGGCGACGTCCAGATGGTCGAGCAGCGCCAGGGCCTGGCGCGCCAGGTCATCAAGGGATTGGGTGTGTGCGGGCAGCGGGCCCGATTCGCCGTGGCCCCACAACTCGGGGACGATCACGCGGTATTGTTGCGACAGGGCTTCGATCTGCGGGGTCCACATGGCACGGTCCCACAGGTAGCTCGAACCAAGCAGGACGGCGGGGCCGTTGCCTTGGTCGAGGTAGTGCAGCGGTTGTCCATCTATCACGGTGACAGGCATAGCAGGCCTCTGACTTCACGGAGTGAGGGGCACTTTTTTACGCTACTCGGCGCGCCATGGATAGTTGTAGTGAGCGGGCTTGCCCCGCGCCGGGTGGCGAAGCCGCCCTAGACCCAGGCACCAGGGTCTTACTGAAACACCGCGGTGCCTGGGTTTGGGGCGGCTTCGCCACCCGGCGCGGGGCAAGCGGTCAGTCGTAGATGACTTTCTTTTTCCACTCGGCGTCGGCGTCGTCCGCCTTGAGGCCTTGGGTCAGTTCGTTGACTTCATCCTCGGCAGGCTTGCTGTTGGTCAGCACCGTGGAGTTGGCGCGGGCCAGTTGGCCTTCCAGGTGTTGCAACTGCGCGCTGTAGAGCACGGGTTCCGGCTGTTTGCGCAGGTACTGCACGCCACGTTCGAACGCCAGTCGTGCCTGGCCAGGCTGGCCTTGTTGCAGGGCATGTTGGCCGAGGTTGTTGAAGAACTCGATATGCAGCAGTACCAGGATGTGGCGAATTTCCTTGATCCAGTGCTTGGCTTCGTTGGACGGCAGGAAGCCATCCTGGGCGGCGCGGGTGACTTGGCCGTGCAGGGCTTCGAGGAGGAAGCGCACGTCCTTGGCCTTGGCTTCGGTCTGGATCGGCGCCGGCGGATTGTTCACCGGGATCGATTCGCCCTGGGAGACCAGTGCATTCAGTTCGGCGATGCGGGCCTTGAGCGGTGCGCTGGTCTTGTCGAGGTTGAGCAGGCGCTGGTTGACGTTCAGTTCCAGGCGGGTCATCAACAGCTTGAGCGCCGGGTTCATCAACTGGCCAGGGAATGTCTCGGTGATTTCACCGCAACGACGCAGGCGATCATTGAGCTCGATCACGGTGCGCTGTTTTTCCAACTTGTTGTTTTCCACCACGTGGTTCATGTAGCCAATGGCGATCAGTATTGCGATCCCGGCTATTACCAGCAGGGTGATCATGAGTGGTGTCACCGGTGTGACCTCTTTATAGGGTTTGCAGTGGAGTGTAGTGACTGGGCTGGCCGGCGGATAGGACTGATCGACCAGTTGCCCAGGTAGATTCTTCTATATAGGTGAACGTTCCATGTATGGATGCACATTGCCATCATCGGCTGCAGCGAACTATAGCGTCTTGTGGGGTGCCAGAATATAGGCGTCAAAGCCCTGCTGTACAGAATGCGTGCCCGGTCTCGTAAAGAGGGGCGAAGTCATTGATTTTAATAAATTTATCCTTGGGGGTTGACGACCTCCCAATCCATCCATAGAATGCGCGCCACTTAAAGCGTAAAGCACACAGCGAAACGCGGCGAGTAGTGAATGTTGTACGTGTGTCCCCTTCGTCTAGTGGCCTAGGACACCGCCCTTTCACGGCGGTAACAGGGGTTCGAGTCCCCTAGGGGACGC